>CAZOYZ010000860.1:0-1875 GCA_964584045.1 uncultured Prolixibacteraceae bacterium
TTTTCTGAAACCGGCATATCGTAATCAGACTGATAATTTCCCGGACAGCCCAACAGCTCCATGGCGTATGAATAGGCTGAGAAGACATTTTCCTTCAAAAATAAATTCCGCAAGTCAAGGATATTTTTCAGGTACATGGACTTTACTTCCCGATTGTCCGGATCCGCATCTTCATACAATTTCTTCGAATTCACCGGCGTGCAGGTAAACATCCCGTCCAGATTCCTGCCTATCCCGCACTGCATGGCCATATCAAACAAATCCAGTCCGCTGTAAAAAACAGAAAAATCATCCGCGACAAGGTTACTGCGCCGCATTTCAAGTATTAATCCCAAATTGGCGGTCTTTATCCCTTTGATATTGGGAACATCAGCCAGGGCCTTCATCATCCCAAAGGTCACCGGCGACTGGGTCACCGAAGGCAGATCGTAAATGTAAACCGGGTATTTCGATGCTTTAGCCAGTAATCTGAAGAACTGAACGATCCCGTCTGCGTTGACTTTATAATAAAAAGGCGCTGTAGCCACCACTCCGTCTATCTTTAAATCTCCCAGGGCGTCGATCCTGTCCCTCACCCGTGAAACCGAACAATCCATCACGCCCACCATCACGGGTAATCTTTGTCTCACCGCTTCAGCACATTGCCTGGCAACTTCCGGGTATTCCCTGTTCCTTATGCTTGCCATATTGCCCATCGATCCCATACAAAGAAGTCCTTTCGCCCCTGCATCGATCATCAGTCCGATCTCTTTTATGAAACTTCCGGCAATGAGCGTTCCCTCGTCTGTGGTGGGTGTCCCTAAAGCGGGATAAAAGCCATTCTCCATTTTTTGTGTTGTCATTTTGGTCTCTTTATTGTTATTTTACAACTTGCATGATCGCAGTCAATTTCTGATTCATACGTAAACCCCAACCTCTCGGCAACCGGCTTGTATAACGCCGGACAATGATCGCAGTAAGAATGATACGGGGTCATGTGTTTGAATTCCAAAAGCATCCCTTTGGAAGGACATTTATGCATGTCGATGCTGAATTCTCCCCTGTCTTCATCCAGGATCATCGTAAAATCGGCTGCCTCTTCATTCAACGAGTGGGACCAGTACGTATAGCATCCGGCTAAACCTTCTTCTTTCATTAACCTTTGCAGGGAATCCTTCAGATAGATATCGGATAACCTGGCCCAAAATTTCTCCACTTCAATCCGGCCTCCAGTCGCCTCCAGAAATTTGAACCCTTCACTGTAGGCCGGTATAAATTCGGTACACGAAATCATTTCTTTCTGTTTTTTTATTTATAAATTCATTTTCTGGTGAATCGTTGTTTACAGGCTCCCGTTTCCTCATCAAAGTATTCAAGCACATACTCAAACGGAGTATTCATGCATAATGTCCTGTAAACCGTACGATACGTTTCTTCATAATGCGGGCAGGGCTTTTGCCCTTTGGCCCTGATATGCGTAATACCGGGGCAGGCATCCTGCGTGATCTCCAGATCGTTTTCGCCATAATTGATCTTTACCGGCCATTCCTCTTTTTCATAAATACCGGTAAAGTACCTGTAAAGCGCATTCAGGTCGCCCGTTTGCAGTTCCCGGTTAAGCGGCTGATGATAAGCCCGGGCATATTGCGTCAAATACCTGATCAACGCTTCTTTGCCGAAATTTTCACAGATGTAACTCAATAACATATTCATCGACAAGTGAAAATCCTTATGCAGGTATTTGTTGTCGGAGGCTTTTCGCTCCATGACTTTCCTGCGGGGTGATGTCTGATCCATCATTCTGTTTTTAATGTGTTTTACTCGTATAACCACGATTTACCGAACAAAGTGACATTGGTAACTGACAGGCCGGTACCCTGGGGGCTGTTCCCTGCG
>CAZOYZ010000861.1:0-1872 GCA_964584045.1 uncultured Prolixibacteraceae bacterium
TCTTTGTCATTACGTAGCTAAAACAGCAAAAGGCCTGTGGAAAGCTTAACCTAAACCATCCAAACAAATCAGTTACAAATGAACCAACATCTGTGCGTCTGTTTTTTTCTGATAAGCCTGGCCTTATCAGCCTGTTCTCCGAAAGAACCTGTTCCCGAGGGTCAGGTTCCGGGGCAGACGCTCCGCCGGAGCGACAGTTTCTTTGGTCTTCATTTTGATTTCCATGCTTCCGAAACGGACAGTTTCATCGGTAAAACCTTCACTCCTGAAATGGCCGACAGCCTGCTGGCGTTGGTGAAGCCTGATTACATCCAGGTCGACTGTAAAGGCCATCCGGGAATATCAAGTTACCCTACCAAAGTTGGAAATCCTGCCCCCGGTTTTGTGCAGGATCCGATGAAGATCTGGCGCGAGGCTACCCGGAAACATGGCGTAGCGCTTTTCGTGCACTATTCGGGTGTATGGGACGGCGCTTCTGCCTTAAAACATCCTGACTGGACGGCAATTGATGTAAACGGGCGGCGAAGCGACAGCCGGATGTCGGTAAAGGGACCCTACGTGGACAGTTTGCTGATCCCGCAATTTAAGGAACTGATCAGCAACTATGACATCGACGGATGTTGGATAGATGGCGAATGCTGGGCGCTGGGACCCGACTACAGCAAGAAGATGACAGATGGTTTCCGGGCAGAGACAGGCCTTGCAACTATTCCGAAGTCATTCGCGGAACCGGGCGGTTATGAGTTTTATGAATATAACCGAAAGGCTTTTCGTGAATACCTGGCCCATTATATTGACGAGCTTCACCGGTATGATCCGGAGTTTCAGATCACCAGCAACTGGGCCTTCTCTTCGCTCATGCCTGAACCGGTGGATGTCAATGTCGATTTTATTTCAGGCGATTTCAGTCATGTGAACAGCGTTTACAGCGGACTGTATGAATCCAGGTGCATGGCTCCGCAGGGGAAACCCTGGGACCTGATGTCGTGGAGTTTTGCCTACGACTTTAAAACAGGGGCCATGGTCACCAAATCGGCAGCCCAGCTGAAGCAGCTTGCCGCAACCGTCTTGTCGATGGGTGGCGGATATCAGGTTTATTTTCAGCAAAACCGCGATGCTTCGCCTCGTCCCTGGCAGTTCGGACTCATGAAAGAAGTCGCTGAATTTTGCCGGGAACGCCAGGCCTGGTGCCACAAGGCAGTGCCTGTTCCGCAAATTGCCCTGCTCTATTCCACTGCCGATTATAAGAAAAACTCCGGCAGGCTTTACCAGGGCTCAGGCTTCAACGATCCCCTCAAAGGAATGCTGAATATCCTGCTGAACGGACAAAATGCCGTGGAAATACTCATGGAGCATCATTTAAAAGGCAGGATGGGCGAATACCCTTTGATCGTGATCCCCGAATGCAGGTATCTCGATGAGGAATTTAAGGAAGAGTTGAGCGCATATGTCCGGGAGGGCGGAAATCTGCTGGTAACCGGAACCGATGCGACTGCGATGTTCCGGGAGGAGCTTGGCGTTGAACTGAAAGATACGGTTTTTGCTGCCGTGCAAAGCATTGCTTCGGGGACTCAGATGGCAGCCATCCATTCAGTTTTCCAGGCGATCGTTCCCGGTCAGGATGCTGAAGTTTGCGGAAACCGCTATGATGTTGCTGATTTTCGTTTTGAGTCAAAGCCTGCGGCAACGATCACTTCTTATGGAAAAGGGAAGATTGCCGGTGTGTATTTTAATATCGGAAAGAACTATCTGTCCTGGGCGAACCCGGTTTACCGCGATTTTATAGGGTCAATTGTCAGCAAATTGTTTCCGCAACCTGTTGTTTCCGTTTCAGGCTCTGAAAACGTGGCCGTCACGGTTAACCGCCTGAAT
>CAZOYZ010000862.1:0-1870 GCA_964584045.1 uncultured Prolixibacteraceae bacterium
AAAACTTCTCGTGCAATGTGATCTTTAACGATTACATTTCATGACGATCACTATTCTAATCAGAGAGAACGAATTTTAAAATCTGGACAGAAAATCAGAATTATTTTTGATCGGAATCATATTACCCAGATCTTTTAAACCGGCAGGTGCTGTCATTTTCAGCATAACTATTTATCTGAATCAGTACAAGCAAAATAATTGTCAGTCTCACAGGTTTTCGTTTCATAAGTTGATTTTTGAGTCCACATAAAAGAAGATTTGTGATGAGAGAGAGCAACCTGTGAAATCTGGACAAAAAAGAGTTGTTTTTAAAATCAGTTATCAGAATGCACTTTGCCCGAAAGTCAGCAAATTGTTATCCGGATCAACCAGGGAAAATTCCTTTTGCCCCCAGGGTTTTATTTTCAGATGCCCATTGGGATGGATACTTATTTTCTTGTCAAGCATTGATTGATATAATTGATCAATGTCATTTGTCCTGATATAAATTTGTCCGTAGTTTTGTTTTGGGTCAAGGTCTTTAAACTCAAAAAAGTGAATTTGGATCCCGTCTTTCTGCAGCATTAAATAATCCTCGTACTCAACATTTCCAAATTTCTGAAAGTCAAGCTTGCCGATGTAAAAGTCTCTTGTTTCTGTTTTGTCCCGCATAGGCAGTTTGGGATGAACATTTGTAAGCATATGTTTTAAATTAAGACTGTTATTTTTCGAGAATTTTCCTTAAAACAGTAAAATTACTGATGTGTTTTGCCTGAAATATCGTCATAGCGCATCCTTTAACGATCTTAATATAATGACAAATGACGGAGCGAAAAGTTGAGTTTAGAACGGTCGAAGATATCAAATACGGGAATCCGGTGATCAGGAATAACCTCATGGTCAGCTTTGCTATATATACATTGCCTTATCGTGGATTAGGTTCAGGGATAAAACGGGCCCTTACTGAGCAGCCTGATATTGATTTTGATAATGATCCTGAAGCCGAACAGTTCAGGGTGATCATCCCAAGACCTAAACAGAAATAGGCTAACCCTTTTTCATTTTTATCAGGCATCAGTGACCATTTATGCAAAGTTTCGCAATATCCTTCCACGAGTAATAATGGAAAGTTTTCCCTTCCGACATCGTCACAAAGAGCCCTGAAGGAAAGCCCGGCAAAGAGACGCTGGTGACATCACTGCCATCGCTGTGTACAGCGCTTACCTTTATGATCCCGACAAGATGATGTTCGTGCGGGTTCCCGGGTAGCCCTTCCCTGGTATATATCCGGAACTGATCGGCCTGCTGATCCGACACAAGAATATAACCTGTTCTATCCTGCTTTTTATAAATGGAAATTCCTTCATGGTCCATGACAAATCCCTCTGTGGCGAAGATCGCCAACTCACGATTGGCATCTGTTGCCTGCGGATCTGCATAGTATTTTCTGACACCAGTTCCTTCGTCAGAATAATACACATAACCTGATTCTTCATCGACAGCGATTGACTCGATCTCTTTCTTCCCGCTAAATTTTCCGAATTGCCTGACAAGCGTAATTTTTATCTGATTTTTACCGTCACTTTCGAGCAAATACTGGCCAATATAACCTTCCTGAGGCCCGGATTTACCGCTGACAAAAACAAAGAACGAGTGGTCCTTCTTCCTCTTGTACAATGCAATTCCCATAGGAGCTCTTTCCGGGTCCCCGTCGAAAACAACCAGATCGCCCTGGTCTATTGGTTCAAGGTGAGGAAGTCTGAATACCCGGACGCGCTGCTTTAACCTTTCCGTTACCACCGCAATATCAATAAGTTTTCCGTTAAAGGGAAAGCCATAGGCAATATCGACATTATTTGGTCTTTCAAGGCCTTTTACGACGTTTACGATC
>CAZOYZ010000863.1:0-1868 GCA_964584045.1 uncultured Prolixibacteraceae bacterium
AAGTCTTCCTGGAACTGAAGGAGAAGCAGGGAGCCAAATCCCTGATCCTGGACCTCCGTTCAAACCCCGGCGGCCTGCTCAACGAAGCGGTGAATGTGGTCAACCTGTTTGTTCCCAAAGGGGAAGAAGTGGTGAGCACCCGGGGAAAGGTAAAACAGTGGGATAAAGTCTACAATGCTCCCGCAGAGCCTGTCGACACGGTGATGCCGATCGCCGTCCTGGTGAACAGAGGCTCGGCATCTGCTTCCGAGATCGTTGCCGGGGCCCTGCAGGACCTCGACCGCGCGGTGATCGTCGGCAGCCGTACTTTTGGAAAAGGACTGGTCCAGACGACCCGGGAATTAAGCTATAAATCCAGCCTGAAGGTGACCACCGCAAAATATTATATCCCGAGCGGCCGTTGCATCCAGGCTCTGGACTACTCGCACCGTAACGATGATGGCAGCGTGGGCACGGTACCCGATTCGCTGATCTCTGAATTTACGACAAAAAAAGGACGAAAGGTATACGACGGCGGCGGTATTATTCCCGATATCAAGATCGATCTTGACCGGATAAGCAGCCTGAGCATAAACCTGGTCAACGACTTTATGTATTTTGACTTCGCTACTTTATATGCCAACACCCATAAATCGGTACCCGCGCCCGAAGAGTTTGAGATCACCGATAAAATATACGACGAATTCAAGGCCTTCCTGAAAGAAAGGAACTTCACCTATGAGTCTGACACGGAAGAGGAACTGGAAAAACTGATCGAAACGGCAAAAGAGGAAAAATACTATGATATCGCCCAAAGCGAATTCGAGAATCTGAAGGAAAAGGTAAAACATGAACTTGACAAGGACCTGGAGCAGTTTAAGGAAGAAGCCAAAGACATCCTGACCGACGAGATCGTATCGCGGTACTATTACCAGAAGGGAGCTATCCAGGCCACCATCAGGTCGGACAAGGGGATCGGGAAGGCGAAGGAAGTTTTGTCGAAGCCCGCAGAATTTTCTGCTGTTTTCAAACCCGGGACCATTATCTCAATGAACGGAAAACCCATGTAGTCGCATAGGGCACAGAGCACGGAGCATAGCGCTTCCCTACTCCATGCCCTATGCTCTATGCCCTATGCCAATAACACTTAAACCTTATCACATGATGAAACAACAATTACTTGCTTTATTCGCATTCACAGCGCTGATCGCAGCAAGCTGTCAGCCCAAACAAAATCTGCTTACCGAGCAGGAACAAGCCGAGGGCTGGACCCTTTTGTTCGACGGTACTACCCTTGACGGCTGGCGTGATTTTAACGGCGACAGCCTCACCGGGCCATGGACCGTTGAAAAAGGCACGATCAAGGCCGAAGGCCACGGCGACGACGCCAACGGTTACATCGTGACCGGTAAACAGTACGAAAATTTCATCCTGAGCTGGGACTGGAAGATCTCCAAAGGAGGCAACAGCGGAATGTTGTACCACGTCGTGGAAGGCGACCGCTTCAAGGTTCCCTATGTCACCGGCCCGGAGTATCAGCTCATTGATGATGTCAACTTTCCTGATCCGCTGGAACCCTGGCAGAAATGCGGCGCCGACTATGCCATGTACCTGCCCGACACATCGAAGCTAAACGTCAACCCTGCCGGCGAATGGAATACCTCGAAGATCGTCTTCGATAACGGGCACGTGGAATACTGGATGAACGGGGAAAAGATCATCGAATTTGAAGCCTGGACGCCCGACTGGTTCGAACGGAAGAACAGCGGCAAGTGGGAAAATGCCCCTGAGTACGGACTGAGTTCCACCGGTGTGATCTGTCTTCAGGACCACGGCTACCCGGCCTGGTTCCGCAATATCAAGATCAAAGAATTACCTAAAAAGGAGAA
>CAZOYZ010000864.1:0-1865 GCA_964584045.1 uncultured Prolixibacteraceae bacterium
CTTCTTATCTGCTTATTTTTGTTTTACAATTAACAGTCTCCTTTTTTCATCGTAAGAATATTGGATCGGCTCAGTTTTGTCAATGTATTCCATTACCTCAACCAAGCTTTCATTTTTAATGCTGCCCGTGAAGCGGATTTCGCCAATCAGATCACCCTCCAACTGAATTTTGACGGCAAAATGGCGCTCCAATTGGTGCATCACATTCCTCAACGATTCACTTCTAAAAATGATAACCCCGTCTTTCCACGAAGTGTATAAGTCCGTTTTAACTTCATGAACCTGAATGCCTCTGTCCTTAGACAGCGCTAACTGTTGTCCCGGGGAAAGTGTGACTTCCCTGTGTTGTTCCGGATTTTTGTACTTGATGGTTCCCTCGACCAGGGTGGTTTGAAACTCGCTGTTTTCGAAAGCACGAACATTAAACGAGGTTCCCAAAACCACTATTTCACCGAATTTGGTTGAAACAACAAACGGGATTTTTCCTTTCTGTATCTTGAAATAAGCTTCACCTTCCAAGGTCACCTCCCGGGCTTCATCAGTAAAGTGGCCGGGAAATGATAAGCGGGTCTCCGCATTGAGCCAAACATGTGAACCATCGGGTAAACTCACTTCGGCAACCTGACCCGAAGGCACGACAAACTCGGTCAGTTTACCCTCTGTGGTTTGAGTTCCGCCTACCTTATCCATAAGATATTTTTTTGAAAGGATGCCAGCCCCAAAAACAATCAACAAGATGGCTGCATATTTTAGGAATGAAAATAAGCGCACGGAAATTGTCTGTCTCTGCCCTTCAATCCTTTTTTTGAAGGAGAAATATGCCCTCTCAATCTTTAATTCAGACATCCCAATCAGCGATTCAGACAATGCCCAGGCGTTCTTGACGGAACTGTATTCTTTCCGAAATTGGGCATCAGACTTAACCTGACTCAAAATGTCACTTTTCAGTTCTTCTGCGACATTGCCGGTAATCAGCTCCACGATTTTATCTGTTTCCTTCATAAAGATGATCTGATTCTCATCCTATATATTCCAAAAAGGTCATTATACCCTAGTGGAAAATTTACTTTTTTGAAAAAAAACTGAAATCCCGGATGATTGTTTAACCGACAAACAGATGCGAAACCAGCGGAAGGTAATCTTTCAAGGTGATCTTAAAGACTTTCAGCGCCTTTGTGATCTGACCCTCAACCGCTTTTACCGAAATTTCCAACTCCTCTGCAATTTCTTTGTTCTTTTTATGTTCGAAGCGACTCATTTCAAAAATTCTTCTGCATGACGGCGTTAACCCGGACAGCGTATTTTTAATGATACGCTCAATCTCAGAGAAGGTCAGCTCCGAAGTATCCAGAACTGACAACGCCTCAATATTCATTTCACGTTCCATTTCATTCAGATGAAATGAAAACGCCGAAGCTTTTCCATACCTGCTATCTCTTAATTTCTTTAAGCAAATATTGCGGGCCACACCGTACAGCCATGCGTTGATATTGATATCTTCTTTCAGGTCGGCCCTCCTGTTCAATAGGATAAGGAATGTATCCTGAACCAGGTTTTCTGCAAGATCATCGTGGGGAATATATACACGGATAAAACGAAACAAGCGGGGATAAAAGAAGTTAAAGATGACCTTGAATGAAGATTCATCACCCCTTATAAATTGAGTAACTATTCCCTGGCTGAATTCAGACATATCCTCAATAATCGTTTCTCCCGACAAAGCTATGAATTTTTGCATATCCAAAAAAACGCACTTTTTACTGCTTACCCGGTCTTTGTTACCCCTTACCTTTGTTTTTCAATTTTAGACCATGCAGTATCTGGATTCCTATCTTCAGCTTCGGGAACTTCTGAAAGAAGATTCG
>CAZOYZ010000865.1:0-1858 GCA_964584045.1 uncultured Prolixibacteraceae bacterium
CGGTTGGTGTAATTTCATTTTTCATAATCCGTATAAAAGAATCAAAATATACCTGTTGATTGCCATACCATCCACCTTCTCCATATCCGGTAAGAAAAGTAGGGACATTTTTAATCTTTTTTATTACATGCGGATTACCATACGACATGGCAATCACTTTTCCCGGCTTGGAGTTGATTATATGCTGAATAAATTTCAGGTCGTGTTCCCTTAATGGAGCAGTATCTCCATAGCGGTTCCGCTGGGTGAAAAACGACAGGATGACAAGGTCTGCCTGCCGTGCAACTTTTCCTATCTGGTCATAGCAACATTCGGTCAAACCAGGCGCCAGACTGAAACTAGAAATACCGTTAAATGCCAAACCCATTTTCTGGCATAATATTCTTACGTTTGGTTGGTCTTCATCCTTTTGCACAGTGATATGGACAATATTCCGTGAACCCCATTGTTTGATCGGAAATACTCCTTCATTCCGGAGCAATGTGACCGACTTGTCGGCTACTTCCTGAACTACTTTCCGATGGTCAGCAATACCGACTACCTGATTAATCGTTTCTTCATTTATATACCTGTTTTTGTTGAGTTCCAACAAGGCCTTCCGGTACAAAAGCTTATATACCGACTGATTAATCTGGTCTTCACTGATACGACTATGTTTTACCGCCTCAATAACAGCATTAATTACGGCAACAGGATTTTTGGGTTTAAGAATAATATCGTGTCCTGCTTCGAACGCTTTTATTGCAACTTCTTCTGCACCAAAACGGGCGACGACATGATCGTACCATAAGTCGTCGGTTGTAATAATCCCCTTAAACCCCAGCTTCTCCCGGATTATCCTTTTCACGAGCTTTGGTTCCACGCTGGCCGGAAACATTGAGTTCCCGGTGACAGAAGGAACTGCAATATGCTCGGTCATAATAAAATCGACCCCTGCATCAACAGCATACTGAAAAGCCTTGAACTCATTTTGCTCGAGATCAACGGCTGGCTTATCCAGATAACAGAATCCAGAATAAGCCGGAAGCGCTTTCATATCCCCACGCCCGGGAAAATGCTTTGCTGTGGTAAGCATACCTGTTTCCTTATACCCTCTGACATATGCTCTTAACATTTTGCCTGCAAGGTCAATGTCACCTCCAAAAGAACGGACACTTTCCTGCGGATTATCGGCAGAAACTGACACATCTGTTACCGGAGTGTATGTCAGATGGATACCCATTGCCCTGCCTTCTTCTGCCATTATTTTTGCAGCCCGGAACATTAAATCTTCATCGCCTGTTGCAGCAAAAGCCATATTTGATGGAAATTCGCTTGCACCGACAACCTGTTGCCCGGGCCCGCCTTCGAAGTCAGCAGAAATAAGTAAAGGTATTTTCGCCTGTTTTTGTAACCGGTTAAGCAGATACGCCACATTATGAGGTGTCCCGCCATAAAGGACGAATCCTCCAATCCCGTATTCTCCTGCAAGCCTGACCCAAGATTCTATCCGGGGATCATCTTCAGGAATATAATCCCCGGAAATATCCGTACAGATCAACTGGGCAACTTTCTTTTCAAGGGTAAGCCCAGATAATGTGTTTTTTGCCCATTTAGCAGCCCCACTGGAACTGTTTTGCTGATCGGAACAACCAACAAAACAGCAAAAAAATGCAATAGAAAAGAATATTTCGATATTACAGATATACCTTGAAGATTTTTTATTCATAGAGTTTAGGGTTTGTTCGCCAATCGTTGTCTTTATCAAAGGTATAACCTGTAACACGAGGCCTTCTTTCACGCAACCTGACGGATTCAATGCCTAATTTTGTACTCGTAGAAAAATGATCTTTCCCTACCAATTGAAGTTCCAAAGTGT
>CAZOYZ010000866.1:0-1857 GCA_964584045.1 uncultured Prolixibacteraceae bacterium
AACGTACTGGGGTACTCCTTACGCGTATGCAGGGCAAGGCGGTTACGAAACACAGTTTTCAAAAGGCCGCACTTATAACGGCGATGTCTTGCTGTCGTTTAATAAGAAGATTACCAACGATTTTAATTTGAACATCAATCTTGGCGCTGAGATCCGGGACAGCAAGGGAAGAAGCATGCGGACTGAAGCCTCGGAGCTGACGACAGAGAATAAGTTTGCATTAGGCTATGGCAAAAATCTTATATGCAAGGACGGCGAAGACCGTAAGCAGAAACAATCGGTTTACGGGATGGGGCAACTCAGTTTTCGCGAATATTTGTTCCTGGATGTGACCGCCCGTAACGACTGGAGCTCGACCTTGCCGGCGCCGCACGACTATTTTTACCCGTCGGTCGGTTTAACCGGAATTGTTTCTGAGATGGTCGAACTACCCGAATTCTTCACGTTTGCCAAACTCCGCGGGTCGTATGCGGAAACGGGAAATGACGCCGGTTGGGCGTTAACCCGGCAAACGTTCGATGCCAACGGGATCGGACCTGCCGGGCAGGTTTACCCGCAACCTATCCGTATGGCCCTGGCTCTGATCCCGGAGAAAAGCAAAGCGTGGGAAGCGGGAGCCGATTTGAGGTTCTTTGACAACCGTCTCTCGATGGATGTTACCTGGTACAAATCAAATACATACAATCAGTTAGTAAAAATATCATCGGTACCTACTTCAGGGTATAAAGAGGCCTATAAGAACTGTGGAAACATTCAGAATACAGGGATCGAGCTGATGGTTAGCGGCACTCCGGTTAAACGGGATGATTTTTCATGGAACGTCAGCCTGAATTTTGCGAAAAACAAGAATAAGGTCGTCGAGTTGTCGGATAATCTAAAATATTATGAAATTGATGCGCCGAATCTGTCTATCGGCGAGACCTGGATTATTGAGGGAAAGCCTTACGGGGAGATGTATACGAAAGGTTTTTTAAGAAACGAAAAAGGCCAGGTCATTGTGGATTCGCAGGGTAAGCCCAAAGTGGATGGTACGTTGAATCCGACAGCCAGCTTGTATCTGGGTAATTTTAATTACGACTGGACATCCGCCATTACGAACTCCTTTCAGTATAAGAACTGGAACATGTCTTTCCTGGTCGATCTGAATTACGGCGGGGTGAGAGGTTCTTCCACCGAGGCGATGATGTTGGTTTGCGGAACCAGCAAGGCTTCGCTGGTGGGACGTGAAGACGGCCTCCTGATTGACGGCGTTTTTGAAGACGGTACCCCCAACAATATCCGGGTTAACGCGGAAGAATATTACCGGATTGTCGGTGGCCGTATCAGCAACGGTTGCGGCGAATTATTTGATCACGAAGCGACTAATTCCAGGTTGCGTGAGCTTTCCATCGGCTATGATTTCCGGCTGAGAAGTGGCGTGGTGAAATCGTTAAGGGTTTCTGCCACCGGGCGTAACCTGTTCTATATTTATAACGGCTGTAAATGGTTCGATCCCGACGTGTCGTATGATATTTCGAGAAACGGACAGGGCGCTGAAAGTGCGTTCTTGCCGGGAACAAGAACATTCGGGTTCAATGTCAGGCTCGTATTATAAAAATTTTAAGATTCAGAAGTTATGAAGAAACAGATTATAAACGGATTTTTCGTGAAGGTTCCGGTTGTTATGGCTCTCATTTTTTCACTGCAATTCTGCACGGATAAATTTGAGGAATACAACACGGATAAAACGAAGTTGATGGAAGTTGGCACAAAGGAACTGGCCGGTCTTTTGTCCCGCGCACAGTTCCAGGGCAGCAACTGGCTGACTTCCGATAATTACAACCGGATGATCAAGACGATCACACACCATTTGTCCGG
>CAZOYZ010000867.1:0-1857 GCA_964584045.1 uncultured Prolixibacteraceae bacterium
GCCAAAAGATTGGATGTCAGGTTCTGTGCTCTCCTGAGATCAACCGTTCTTTTCCGTTGATGTCCCGGCGTAATTCAATATTGATGAAACCATGCTTTTTCATCAGGGAGATGCATTCTTTGCCATAGTTTTCGTTGATTTCCCAAAACTGCCTGCCCCCGTTTTTCAGAACGTGTTCTCCAAATGAGATCAATGCACGGTAGAATTTCAAAGGATCCTGGTCGGGGACAAAAAGCGCTGAATGAGGTTCAAAATCAACGACATTTTTCCTCATGAGGCTTTTCTCGCTTTCGGTGACATACGGGGGGTTGCTGACAATGAGGTCAATCTGAGGGAAGCGTTCCGGAGGGCAGGGTTTTAACAGGTCAAGCCGGATGAATTTGATGTCCGTATGATGACGTTCCGCGTTTCTCCGGGCTACCGCCAGCGCTTCCCGGGAGATGTCGCATCCGGTTACGGAGGCTTCCGGGAGGTTTTTTTTCAGGCTGACCGCAATGCAACCGCTGCCTGTACCCATGTCGACGATGGCCGGGGCGGGATTCGCTGTGGATTTCAGTACCCAGTCGACCAGTTCTTCTGTTTCCGGTCTCGGGATCAGGACGTTGGGAGTGACAGAGAAGGGGAGTCCGAAAAATTCAGTCTCTCCCAGGATATACTGGATCGGCTCATATTTTTTCAGTCGCTCAACGACGGTGTCGAGGTAAATACGGTCGCCGGACGAAAGCTGTTCATTTTTTTTGGTCAGGAGGTCTGTGGTCGTGTATTGTTTCCATACCGCAAACAGAAAACGGATCAGCCCTTCGGTTTCGGCCGGTGGGTAGTGATCTTTTAATTCTTTACGGATATATGCAATAGCTGCCTGCATTAAATTTGTAATTTTGGCAAAGTTAAATTTTTCCCCGTGAAGACAGCAGAAAAATATATGTTCCGTTGTATCGAACTGGCCCGCCTGGGGATGGGTGAAGTCGCTCCGAATCCCATGGTCGGAGCGGTGATCGTTCATGAAGGGAAGATTATCGGGGAGGGTTTTCACCGGGAATTCGGGGGGCCTCACGCAGAGGTGAATGCGATCAACTCGGTGAAAAACAAGGAATTGCTCAGGTCGTCAATCCTGTACGTGAGTCTGGAACCCTGTGCTCATTTTGGGAAAACGCCGCCTTGCTCCGATCTGATCATATCCTGCCAGATCCCGCATGTTGTGGTAGGTTCGGTCGATCCGTTTGCAAAGGTCGGAGGGAAAGGGGTTGAAAAAATGCGTGATGCGGGGATCCGGGTTGACGTCGGTATGCTTGAAAAGGAATGCCTGGAACTGAACAGGAGGTTCTTCACCTTCCATCAGCAAAAAAGGCCTTACGTCATCTTGAAATGGGCACAAACATTGGATGGTTACCTGGATGTCGACCGTTCTTATCCGGAATTATACGGAAAGCCCACCTGGATCAGCAACGAACTTTCGCGCCGGATCGTTCACCGCCAGCGCACGGAGGAAGCCGCTATTCTGATCGGCACCAATACAGTACTGAAAGATAACCCGTCTTTGACGGTCAGGGAATGGTCGGGGAAGCAACCGGTCAGGCTGGTACTCGACCGGCAGAATAGGCTGCCCGGTCACCTGCATGTGAAGGACGGCAGTGTTCCCACCGTGATCTTCACTGAAAAGGAAGTAGCGTCCCGGCCTAACCTGGAATATGTAAAGGTGGATTTTCACGGTGATGTCATTGCTCAGATCCGGCAATGCCTGTACGAAAGGGAACTCCAGTCGGTCGTGGTTGAAGGGGGACAACGGTTGCTGCAATCTTTTATCGATCAGGACGCCTGGGACGAGGCTTATGTATATATTGGGCATTACTGGTTCGG
>CAZOYZ010000868.1:0-1853 GCA_964584045.1 uncultured Prolixibacteraceae bacterium
TTTCCCGGCCTCCAGATGCGCACGCACCAGAAGTATTTCCAGCTGATCCCGGTTTTCGATGATCTTGTCCTGTCTTTCATAAACATCCTGAATCAGCTTGTGTGTTTCCTCCCGATGGCATACCTGGCAGGAGTTGGAAATGTTGGCAAGCGGCGACTGGATCTTATGATCGGTAAACTTTTGCCCCCCTTCCGATTTATAGGGCATGTGGCAATCTGCACAGGATACACCCCTCTGGGCATGGATCCCCTGCGTATACAGCTCGTAATCAGGATGCTGTGCCTTGAGCATGGGGGCTTTGCTGATTGAATGGGTCCAGTCGGAGAAACCGGTGCTGTCGTACCATGCTTCCGCCGCTTCGGCAGTTTTTCCGTTTTTCCACGGGAACGTGAGATATTCGGCTCCTTCGACCTTCTTTTTGTCGAAATAGTATTCCACGTGGCATTGGGCACAAACCAGGCTTCTCATTTCCTGATGGCTGGCTTTGCGGATATCTTTCCCCATAGCGTCAAAGGCCTCCGCCAGTGCCGGACGGGTGATCCTCAGATTCATGCTTTTCGGATCGTGACAGTCAGCACATCCGATCGGATTGGCAATTTCAGGGCCCAGGCGCGACCAGCGCCCCGTGTAAAATCCGGCCACTCCATACTGATGCATCAGTCTCGGCACATCCGGACTTTTGCAGGTCCAGCACGCCGTCGGTGCCGGACCGTCAACGGCGGTTTTTGGACTCCCGGTGCGGAGAATGTTCGTGACATCCGTGACTGCATAATAATGGCCCCTTCCCTGGTTGTATTCCCGGGAAAAGCTGTATCCAGCCCAAAGCACAACCAGCCGGGGATCAATTTCCAGCATGTCGATCATGGCGCTGCCATTGTGTTTGCTCCGGAAAGTGGTATCGGACGTCTGGTAATAGGACTGAAATTCACGGGGAAAATTCTCACCCCACAGTTCATTCCGGGGTTCAAACGCTGTGAGTTCCAGTTGGGGAACATTGACAAAACTGGCCTCAACCCGGCGTTCCATAATGGAGGAGGCCAACAGCCCCAACAGGAAAACGATGAAAAGCGTGAGAAAGAAAAGGAGCCAGGCCATAGCCGGCCTTTTTTCAATGATCGTTCTTAGTGGTTTCATGTCGTTGTTTTTTGATTTTTACTTTTTTAGCCATTGCGGTACCGGACTCCCGGGAAGAGGCACCCGGGCGTAAGGAGCGCTTGACAAGCTGTTCACCCTCCCATGAGGGACTTCCCTGTGACATTCCCAGCATCTGCGCGACACCCGGTTCGTATGATAATCAGGCATCATCCCCGACTGGCGGGCGTCGATCAGCTGAGCGGCATGACATCTTACACAATTCTGATGCACAACGGCCGCGCCGTCTTCCCGGATGCAGATCACCTGCGGTTCTTTTCGCAGCGTGAACACCGTGGCATGCCTTAAGCCGTCTTTGGCTTTGAAAAGATACGTGTTTAAAAAATGATCGTGCGGAACGTGGCAGTCGTTGCAGTTCGTCCGTTCACGGTGGGAACTGTGACTCCACGTCGCATATTGCGGGGCCATAATGTGACAGTTGACGCAGGTAGCCGGATCGTTGCTCAGATAAGAATGCGCTTTTGACAGGTACAAGGCCAGCAGGAGAAAGCCCGAAAAAATGCCAAGCGCGACAATAACGGGAATTCGCCATCGTTCCGGCGGATAGAAGTTTCGGATCATGCTGGATTTTTTATTAAAGATACGTCTGCCGGACGAATTTCCGATAGGTTTAATAACGCTCTTTTTGCTAAAGAACATCTTTTTAGTTGTTTTTTATTCAATCTGAATCTAAATTATCAGGTTTTCAGACGATGGAAGAG
>CAZOYZ010000869.1:0-1848 GCA_964584045.1 uncultured Prolixibacteraceae bacterium
TCCCCTGAGATCCCGGCGTCCCTGCTGATGTATAACAGGCCGGCCAGCATGATCAGCGCAAGACTGAAAAATAATATTTTCAGGTGTTGTTCCTTCATTCTTTATCCTCTTCGCCCCCGTATATCTTTTTAATGAAATAGAGGGGCCGTTTTTGAGACTCCTTGTAAATACGATAAATGTACTCTCCGATCACCCCTAAAAAGATCAGTTGTATCGATCCGAGAAAATAAATACTCAACACCGTTGATGACCATCCGGGAACAGCGAATCCAAATATCTTGGCTGCCAAAACATAAATACCCGCAGCCATAAAAATGAGTGTGCCGGTTAAACCTATGGTCAGGCAGATCCTGATTGGCAGCCTGGAGAATGAAAAGATGGCATCTGCAGCAAGGTAAAGCAACTTGGTCCTGCTCATTTTTGGATCTCCCGACAGCCTGTCTTCGCGGATATATTCAACAAAACCCTGGCGAAAGCCAATAAAGCTCCTTAATCCGGGCAGATACCTGATCCGTTCAGGCATAGACAGAAAAGCCTTCAGGGCAAGCCTGTTCATCATACAAAAATTACCCGCATTCTCCAGATCGTCCAGATTGGCAACTCTTTTAAAGAGAAAATGGAAGATGGAAGTCATCCAGTTCCTGGTCTTACTGCCTTTCCGGGCTATCCGCTTACCGCTGATCACGTCATATTGACCTCCGGTAAGTTCGGCGTACATGGATTCCAGTAATTCGGGCGGGTCCTGCAAGTCTCCGTCCATCATCGCCACGTATTCACCCCCTGCATATTCCAGCCCTGCCGTAAACGCTGCAGGATGTCCAAAATTCCTGGAGAGTGATACGATTTTCAGATGAGGATTAGTCTGCCGATGTCCGACCAGTCTTTGCAGGCTTCCGTCGGTGCTGCCATCATCCACGATAATGATCTCGAAACTCCGGCTGAATTGGCTAAGCGCGGCAAAGCTTCTGCCAACCAACTCATCGATCAGCGCTTCCTCATTATAAACGGGTATAACCAACGAAATTTCCATTTATCTGAAGTTCAAAGTTTGACGTTCAAAAGCTCAAAGTTATATCCTTCACCGCTAACTTTCCAACATCGGAACCCTTTTCCTCTTTATTCTTTTTTCTTCCTTACGACCTACGACTTACGACTAATCTTACCCATTGTGCTGTGTTCCGGGTACCGGCACCGGGAACTCCATGTCGACAGGTCCAAATTTAATTTCTTTTGGCCCCAGTTCCATATCCGATTTAAACAGTTCATCCCAGGTGATCTGCTTTCCGGTATATGCAGCCGTACGTCCCATAATGGCGGTCAGGTTTGAAGCGGCTGTTTCCCCGGCATTATTCACATATTCCCCGGTGCGGATCGCATAAACCAAATGCATATGCTCCTGCACATAGGGAGGGATTTTCACCTGGTTCATGGGCTGCCCGTTTTTATCTTTCGGGTATTCAAATTTCCATTTCACAGACCCGTCCAGATTCCAGATCGTGTTCTGGCAATTGGTATATCCCCTGGTTCCCATGATCAACTCGCCCGTGCCATTGGCGCAATTATCAATTTGCCGGCACATGCTGTGTGAACTCACCCCGTTCCCGTAATCAAAGTCAATACTGAAAAAATCGTATTGGTCACCGGTAAGCCGCCGCGCCCGTCCACCATAGCCGACAGCACTTTCGGGATGTTTCCCCATGAACCAGTTTATCACGTCAATATTATGGATATGGGTATCCAGTATATGATCGCCGCACAACCAGCAAAAATTGTTCCAGTTACGCATCATGTAAGTCATGTCGTCCCATCCTTCTTCCCTGGTGCGGAACCAGACATGGTTTTGATTCC
>CAZOYZ010000870.1:0-1847 GCA_964584045.1 uncultured Prolixibacteraceae bacterium
ACCACTCCTCCCAATTTGGCGTCTTTATCCGATTGCAAAATATTATTCATAACCGTGGTAAAGGTACAATGCGCCGTAGGTCCAGTTCGGGCCTTTCAATTGCGGGTAATTAAAACGGTCCATCATCAGTGCGATAAACCGGAAAGGATAACCCTCGGGTAGTTGAACTACATTTGGCCAGATCCTTGTGCCCGAGCTTTCATCCCAGGGAGGTAAATCCATCTTCAATGTGCCAAGTTCGCGGAGCCCGGGATAGGAATAAATGTAGATTTTCCGGTCTTGACTTCCGGAAAAGCAATACCGCTTGCCTCCAACTTTTTGAATTGAAGTTCCTGTTGAATTATTCATGACCGGGCCGGAAATTCGCTCATAGTTTTTATTCCAGTGATTCGATTCAAGCATAATGGCTTTGTACCCGTTTATATTTTCACAGGCAAGCATACGCCATTTTTGCGCATCCGAATCGTATAAGATATGCGGATCTTCGAAATCACCAACCATTCCAAAAGGAGTAGCCTGCATGACTGAGAAGCCAAACCGGGGATCTCTTTCACTCTCAACAGCCAGCAGTTGTTTCCGCTCGTCCGGATTGGCATAAGCGCTGAATCCGGTTGTCAGCCCCTTCCAGCAGCTTTCTTTTCGGTCGAAGAAGATGTGAGAAGCCACTTCATTTCTGAGCAAGCCATCTCCCCTGTCAAACAAGATGATTCCTTCGAAGCGGATGTCAAACACCGTAGGGTTGAGGCTAAAAACACCTTGCAGATGATGCGGTAATGCGCGTCCCCTGATGGTCATGGTGTACCACAATCTTCCCTGATCAAGCAGCGGCTCCCCGTCGTCATAGGTAATGGCCCTGATATCGGCCAGCCCCATGCCCGTACTCAGGGCAGATTCAACACCATTAATTTTCAGATCGCCCTTTTCAATTGCCAGGTACAGGCTTGACTGAAACGAGTGCAAATACTGCTTGTTCCGCAAGTCGACGACCCGGCCGAAATCGGACTGTGCAACTGGTACCGGCAAGCCGTCGCTTTGCATATACATGGTGAATCCGCTTCCAAGCATTTGGAGTATAATCTTTCCTTCAATAGGATGTTCTCCGCTTTTACTGATCATGATTGACTCGTCTGCAATTACTTCTGACGATCTGACGAATTTTTGATAAACATCAACGATTTTTTGCTCATCATAATTTACGGTAATAAAAAACTGCTCAGCTTTTTCAGGATCGGAAAACTCAAAACCAATTTTACCCTGCCCATGGCTGGAAGCCAAATCAATGGTATACGTAGCAAACGGGTTGAACCCTCCGAACCAGATGGAAGTTTGTGAGTTTTGGCCGGACTGAACAAGCAACTGATTATTTTTTACCTGAACATCGGCGTGAAAGCCGGAATAGAATGTAATGGGGTACATCGCAGACATGCCGATTATTTCCGCCGGCTTTAGACCCGATAAAGGTATTTTTAGAGTTTCATCAAATATAAATCTGCGAACCCCTTGCCGTACAAAGGTGATTTTGTCTGGCGATATGTCCGTTTGGGCACCTGAATTTCCACCTGCCAATAAAAGTAAAAGAAAGAGTAAAACCCTGTTATTACGCATCTTTTGGTATGATTTGGTTTACAGAGCGGAAAAGACAAGCATCTATGTACATCCCGTCATAGGTGCCGTAATTTTTTCCGCCCCGGTTTAGTTTTATAAATATGGAAAATTTTTATCATTCCAAAACACATTCACATTTGAAATATGGGGCATTCAGTATTTAGAGAAGGAGATTGAAAATTGGTAAGGAAAAATAAACTTCCGATTTGCCGGGACAAGCTCCCCAAAGATAACCTGGACAG
>CAZOYZ010000871.1:0-1845 GCA_964584045.1 uncultured Prolixibacteraceae bacterium
GCAGCCAGCTCAGTAAAACGCTTGTCGAACCGCTGTTTCAATACTTCTTTATAGCCGGGGAGCATTTCTGCGAGTCGGGCCGGTGTCAGTTGGTTATATTCTTCCGTAAACCTGTCGCGAATCGTTCCTTCCTCTTCCGAAGCGAAAGTTGCCAACGGACGCATCACTTCCTTCTCTTCCGGGGTGGCAAACCGGTCGAACAGCCACTCCGGGTGTTGCCAGCACCGGTTGCCCCAGATGATCGTATGACCGTGTAACCTGATCCCCTTGCTTTCGCAGAATTCCACGATCTGATCCGTGGAGGGCCTCCGCCAGTGCGGCTCCAGTTTGGGTTCCTCTACCTGGTTCCAGTAGGCCTCCGTATCCCAGTATTCTTCCCTGAAGCGGAGCCGGTTCGGCTGCATTTCAAACTTCTTCCAGTAAAAGGCAATGGTAGCCGAATTAAATAATGTCCCAAAGAGATCCTTGTATTTCTGATTCCTTTCGGCCGTTCCCAGTTGATTGAAATTAAAAATATGGGCTCCAAAAATGAAATCATGGGTAAGCTGTTCCACTTTGACTTCGCTTCCTTTTTTAAGTGCGCCCAATTTCAGAACAGCGTCCGCCTTGCGGTTTTGCTCGATATCGCGGTCAATCCTCGACTGAACTTCGGGATTCCAAAGCTTCAGGTAGGCCTCGCTCATCACGGGGCCCGCCTCTGCTCCAGTTTTAACTTTTCCTGTAGGTTGTGCCGCCACATATCCCATGTAAAGAGAGAAAACAAAAAGAGAAAAACATACACGCTTCATATTTGTCAGTTTAATATTTTATAATTCTCCGTTGCAGTTGTGACAACAGCACCCGTTCCTGCGGCATGGGATTCCCGGATACCCTCAATCATGGTCTATGCAGCACCACTGTTTCTTTCTGCGATTTGGCATTCCAGGCCTTCACCACCAGCTCGAATTGTTTTACCGGTTGATCCTCACGAATCAGCACTTCCATTTCGATTATCCTGGACTCGCCCGGGTCGAGCCAAAGATAATTGTCATTTGCAAAAAAAAGCCCGCTTACATTCTTCAAGCTCAAAATAAACGATAAAAGCAGGTTGTTTACCTGTATTCTCCACAACAAACGACAGACTTCCGGTTTCCCCGGAAAATTTGCCAGTCCGGCGCGTCGCTCGTTTTTCCCAACCACAAACAGACCTCCGTCAGTAATGCATTTGCCGAACCGATGGTGGGAGCGCCCTCCAGCCTCGGTGAATCCGTCAGATTGTCGCGGGCAAATGACAAATCCTGCAGGATCAAATCCTCAACACCGGATTTCCCGTTTTCTACGAATACCGGATATCCAACGGAAGCCTTGGCCGGTGCCTGATCACCCATTATCAGATCCCCATCAAAATCGGGGACGTGACGGTCAAACCGGGCGATGTGATCGTCGGCGACATCGACGGTGTCCTGGTGGTATCCCGGGACATTGCCTATGACGTTTTGCTTCGGGCCGAAGAAATCAGAGAAAACGAAAAGAAAATATTCGAATGGGTTCGCGAAGGACAATCTGTTCATGAAATTACCCAAAAAAGGGGATACTTTTGATTCGGTTTTGCATTCGCTTACCCGAAACATTCTCACGCCCGGCAAAGCCTCAAACTTCGTTTGGCCTTCGCGCTCGTTTAATCGAAACGTGCATTATCTTTGATGCAGACTTCGCAGAGGACCGGGATTGGGCGATCCATTTCCGGGACCTGGTACAAAAATTGTAAGGAAAGCAAGGTTTCCGGGAAAGAGCTAAACATGAACCATTCCACTTCCATCCATTTTTTTGTGACCGATTTGCATGGAAAAACAGACCGGTATCAGA
>CAZOYZ010000872.1:0-1839 GCA_964584045.1 uncultured Prolixibacteraceae bacterium
CCCTTTGTATTCGACCGGCAAATATTCGTAAAGGGCCGAAACCGATCCCAGTTCAACGGCTTTGTCCCAAACGGCATATACATAGCGGAAAGCCCTCGCGGGAGTGGTGTCGTTTGTGGATGACTGAGAACGGATATCCAGGTAGTCGTATGTTTCGGCAAGTGTTTCAGCAAGGGCCTCCTGCCTGGTTTCCCCGTAATACAACTTTAGCTTCCCTGCTCCTTTTACGTTCCCGGCAATTACTTTACCAAAGGTTTCCCGTCCAAAATCAACCAGCATGCTGTGACCGGTCCGTTCCACGACCGTTGATTCCACCGGCTTATATTCCAGGTGAAAAGTTGAAGGTGGAAAGGCCGGATCGGTAAATTTCCCCGAGGCGGGTTCATATAAAACATTATTCTGATTGGTCACCCTCCAGCTCGCGTCGGTCATTACCGTTTTCCCCTGAACCAACAACGACGGAAAAGTCTGGTAATTCTCCACAAGGAATCGAAGGCTGTGCTTCCCTGCAGGCAACACAAAGTTCATGGGATCATACTGGTAAGCAACCACGCCGTCCAGCTTTACCATACAGCGCCCGTCGGCGAAGATCCGCAGCGTTTCCGACTCGGCAAGTTCAAGGTCTTTTTCAAAACGGATAAGTCCGTACGGGGAGTCGACCCGCCAAAAGGGTGGATAAGGTTCCTGCCGCTCCTGCCGTCTGCCTCCCACATCGGTATGGAGCCAGACTTCAAAATCGCCGGGGTACCAGATCCAGCGGGCTTGTTTTTCAGACTGACAAAGAGCCGTCAGGTTCAGTCCTGACAATAACGTAAGCAGCAAAAGAAGTTTAGGGAAATGCATAAAATCAAGCTTTAAAATTAGTTTCAAATACTGGTTGCGTCAGGAGTTTTCCCGACAGAAAAACGCTTCATGTATCCGGTCAATCTCCACTGTCGCGTATCTTAATCCCGCGTTTCAATTCTTCAGGCAACTGCTGTTCTGATGACAAATATAACTGGTATTTGCTTTTACTTTTTTTGCTGCCTGGTTTTTTGTATCTTTTCTTAAAATTGACAACATGAGACAAACAGCTCTACTCGTACTCAACAGCATTACCTTATTGTTCACCCTGGTAATGAACTATCTTTGGGGAACCGGTGCAGCCGGGGGCGCATCGGTTGGCGAAATCAGTTCACGTTACGAAACTTTTTTCACGCCGGACGGCTACGCGTTCTCAATTTGGGGACTAATCTATCTGCTCCTGTTTGCATTTGTGGGCTACCAATGGTTCGCCTGGCTGAAGCATCGCGATGATCACTACTTAAAACAGATGGGCATATGGTTTGCACTTGGCAACCTGGCGAATGGCTTTTGGATCTTGGCCTGGACGAATGAATCCATTGGATTGTCACTGGGATTAATCGGCATACTGTTATTGTCGTTATTGGTATTGATGGTGAAACTCCGCCTCTCGATCGGGGACGTCCCTGTACGGATCATCACTTTCGTCCGGTGGCCGGTGTGCATTTACCTTGGCTGGATCGTCGTGGCAACAGTGGCTAATTTTTCAGTGCTGTTGGTCAGGCTGTATCCCGATGGGGCAATTGCCACCCGGGCTTTGTGGACCATCGTAATGATTGCGGTTGCCTGCCTTTTTTACGTATGGCTCATTTATTACAGGAACATGCACGAAGCCGCTTTTGTTGGTATCTGGGCACTGACCGCCATTGCTGTAAAACAATGGCATGAAAACGAGCCTGTTGTTTATGCTGCTCTGCTTGCATCCATCATCCTGTTTATCTGTGCCACATGGCACGTGATAAAAAAACCGGGACACACTGCCTCTGTTTAAGATCA
>CAZOYZ010000873.1:0-1839 GCA_964584045.1 uncultured Prolixibacteraceae bacterium
GAAAAAAGCGATTAAGAGAGAACAAAATCCAAACTTGTTTGAGATTTTGTCGAACGTGAGTAATTTGCGCGAAGCGAAAAAAAATAATTATTCATTGGTTTCCATGATGAAGCTGATGTGGAAATCGAAATTCTTATTGACTATGAGGGTAACGCTATTTGTTATCATAATAAGTATGAGTCAGGTATTTGCTGCAAGGACATACTCGCAGGAGACCCGGCTGAGCCTGAACCTCCAAAATACTTCCCTGCGAAGTGTACTGGAACACATTGAAGATCAAACCGAATTTTATTTTATCTACAATGCAAAAGCGATCGATGTCGACAAAAAAGTGAATGTCGAATTCGAAAATAAGCCGATCTCTGAAATACTGGATAAACTGTTCGAGGGAACTGACGTGATATACAGAATTAACAGGCGGCAAATTGCTCTGACAACAGATGCTGCTGTCAATAACGTTCAGCAGGAAGTATCTGTTTCGGGAAATATAACCGACTTATCAGGTTCCCCGCTTCCCGGAGTAACGGTGGCTATAAAGGGCACCACCCGTGGAACCATTACTGATTCTAACGGAAACTATTCACTTGTCAATGTTTCCGGAAATGCTATGCTGGTGTTTTCATTTGTGGGAATGAAAACGCTGGAGGTTCCGGTTGGCAGCAGGACTGTGATTAATGAAAGGATGGAGGAAGAGGCGGTTGACATCGAAGAAGTCGTTGCAATAGGTTACGGAACCGTAAAGAAAAGTGATTTGACCGGTGCTGTTGCGACGCTGAAGGGAGATGCAATTGCAGAACGCAAAACGATCCAGGTATCACAGGCTCTGCAAGGCGCTGTCCCGGGGGTGATGGTTACCCGTGACAACGGCACCCCGGGTTCTTCTGCAACGATTAACATACGTGGCGTAACTACGATCGGTGACAGTAGTCCCTTAATTGTCATGGACGGGGTTCCGGTCAACAATATCAATGATATTAATCCCAATGACATCCAGGATATTTCGGTATTAAAGGATGCGGCTTCGGCTTCCATTTACGGGTCCAGAGCTGCAGCAGGGGTGATCCTCGTCACTACAAAACGGGCAAAAAAAGGTGAATTGAACCTGAGTTACAATGCTGAATATGGTATTGAAGCCCCAACCCGCCTGCCCGATTATGTTGACGTTGTCAGGTATATGCAAATTGTGAATGAATTACGTTGGAATGATAACGGCAACGACATAAATGAATACTCATTGTATCCCAAAGAATTAGTGGATGATTACATGAATCTGAATGCTGAAAATCCTGATCTTTATCCCAACACCGATTGGGTTGGCTTAATCCTGAAGGACAGCGCACCCAGGCAAAGTCATACGGTAAGCATTTCGGCAGGTACCAATGCCATCCGGTCAAAGATCTCCCTTGCTTACGATAAAACAGATGCATTGTATATGAATCATACCTACGAGCGGATCACAACGAGGTTTAATAACGATATCACTATAAATAAATTTATTTCTGCAACAGCCGATCTTTATTTTAAACGTTCCATCAGGAAACAGCCCAGCCGCGATCCCATGTACAATATGTTCATTTCCGCTCCTGTTTATGCGGCAGAATGGTCGGACGGCAGAGTGGCTGAGGGAAAATCAGGCAATAATATATACGGACAAATTAAATACGGAGGGTTTAGAAATAACTGGTATAACCAGGTTGGAGGGAAGTTGTCGCTGGAACTTACCCCTTTTCAGGGTTTCAAATTATCGGCTATTGTTTCTCCGAATCTGGGATTTGATAAAGGAAAGGAATTTCAGAAAAAAGTAAGTTATACCGACTGGGAAGATCCTACGCTGGTGCT
>CAZOYZ010000874.1:0-1838 GCA_964584045.1 uncultured Prolixibacteraceae bacterium
CATCAGGAAGCCTCCATTTCCATCGAGGTGATCCCCCCTTTCTGGAAGACCATCTGGGCCTACCTGCTGTATATCGCCGTACTCGCTGCGCTTACCAGTGCTTTTTTCCGGTTCCGGATCAAACAGATCCGGATGCTCAATCAATTGCAGTTTGAACAAAAAATCAGGCAAAAAGAGCAAAGGATCCATCATGAACGGCTGGAGTTTTTCACCAATATCTCACACGAACTCCGCACGCCGCTCACCCTGATCGAGTGCGCCATCGACGACCTGAAGAAACTCGTCGGGCGTTCAAGAAATGAAAAAGTCACCGAATCACTCAGGAGTGCCGGTTATCACTCATCGCGGCTGCTGGAACTGATCAATCAGTTGCTCGAATTCCGCAGTATTGAAACAGGAACGCCACATTTTTCGGTCGAAAAGATCAGCCTCACCAGGTGGCTGCCCGATTATCTTTCCAATTTCAAAGAACTGGCCGACAGCAAAGGGATCAACCTGCGCCTGTCCATGTCTGTCCAGCCGGTCGACCTTTGGGCAGACCCCGATAAGTTATCCATGATCATGAATAACCTGTTGTCCAATGCTTTCAAATACACCCGCCAAAGCGGGACCATCGCAATAAGCGCCGAAGAAACACCACACGAGATTATTCTTGAAGTTTCAGACACGGGATCGGGCATTTCACCCAAGGCATTACCTTTCATTTTTGAACGGTATTTTAAGACTGAAAGTAAATCGACCAGCACCGGCATCGGGTTGTCACTCACCAAATCACTGGTCGAACTGCATCAGGGCCAAATCGGCGTAAACAGCGTGGCTGGCAAGGGAAGTACGTTCCGGCTCAGTTTTCTGAAGGGGCATAAACATTTTAAAGGCAGTCAGATTAAGGTCACGGAGGAAAAAACAGATGACAAGCCTGTGAATCATGAAGAATTCGCCCAGGAGCAGGAGAATCCCGACAGCAGGATCATGCTCGTCATTGAAGACAATCCGGACATCCTCACGCTCCTGTCCGGGAAATTCGCTTCCGGATTTGAAGTCCATACGGCCGAAGACGGCGAAAAAGGACTGGCGCTGGCCGAAAAGCTGATTCCCGACATCATTATTTCCGATATTATGATGCCGGGCATCCAGGGCACCGAAGTATGCCAAAAACTCAAGGGCAATACCGCAACCAGCCATATTCCGATCATCCTGCTGACGGCAAAAGGAACCGTTGCCGACGAGCTGACCGGACTGAAAACGGGCGCCGACGATTATATTTCCAAGCCTTTCCACTTCGAAATACTGGAAGCACGGGTCGAATCGCTTATCCAAAACCGGATCAGCCTGTCAAATTATTTCAAGGAAAAGAAGGTTCAGCCACCACAGGAAGCCCAGCCCGACAAACTGCTGATGGACCGTGAACAAAAATTCCTGCAAAAAGCGGAACAGCTCATTCTCGACCGGTACCTGACGTCGGACGCCGCTGTTTTCAAACTGGCCGAAGACCTGAATTTCAGCCGTTCATCGCTTTACCGGAAGATCAAAATGCTGACCGGCTTGTCGATCAATGAATTCATCCGCTCAGTGAAGATCCGGGAAACCCTCCGCCTGCTGAGGGAAGAAGGAATGACCGTGTCGGAAGCAGCTTACCGTGCCGGCTTCAACGACCTGAAATACTTCCGCGAAACTTTTATCAGGCAAACCGGCGAAACCCCCTCCGCTTACCGAAAGAAGATGAAAAACAGCAACAGCAGTTCCGAAAAAGCATAAAAAAAGCTTAATTAATACACATTTTGCATCGGATTTTGTATTTTTGAATCAGTTTTATTGATCAGAACATGTTTGAATATGAT
>CAZOYZ010000875.1:0-1837 GCA_964584045.1 uncultured Prolixibacteraceae bacterium
CCGAATACGATCAAACCAGGCATTGGATAACCCTCGTTGATGAAATAGCTCTTATCGGTAAGATTTTCGCCTTTTACAAACACGTCTGCAAATTTACTGACCGGACAGGATAATCTTGAATTGATCATCGTATAGCTTTCTTTTATTTTCTGTGGGTTCACCTTTGTATACAGATTATTGACATGTTGCGCCGACAGATTCATCGTCAGCTTTTTCCATTTGTAAGTCCCGCTGAAAAACAGGTGTTGCTCAGGAGTAGCTATAACAGCCTCATCCATAGAAATATAACTGTAATTAACATGAACTGACAAAAAATCAGCCGGCGTGTACGTTCCGGCGAACTCGATCCCTGTATTGGAGAACTTCCCGGTATTTTGATATTTCATTCCATTGGTGCCGGCTACTGTCTGGATCAGGTTATCGCCATCCGATTTAAACACTGTTAATTCAAGAGAGAGCTCGTTTTTCAGCAACTTACGGAGTGCGCTGATTTCATAGTTCACCATCCGCTCCGGCTTCAGTTCGTCATTAGCAACGCCCCATAAGTACAATTCACGGATCGTCGGACTCCGGAAGCCTTTGGACACAGATGCCTTAAAGGTTGTTGCATCGTCAGCTTTGTAGGCCAATCCTGCCGTCGGCACAGGCTCATTGCCGTATACGCTGTTGTGTTCCAGCCGGAATCCCGCATTCAAAACCAGTTTTTTAAGCAATTCCTGTTGCACATAAGCGTAACAGGCCATTTCCCGGACAGTTGTATCGCCAAAGATCACCCCGTTGCCATTCATGGCTTTTACATTTTCGGCTTTTCCTCCGTATTTTTTATAGTCAGCCCCGACTGTAACCGTGTTGCCTTTAAACAGGTTAAAAGCCTGATACCAAACCACCCCAAAATTGTTATCCTTCGAGTGAAAACCGTCGGTAATATCATGTTCACCGAAATTATAAAAAAACCGGAACGAACCATTTGTTTTTTCATAGTTGTTGTCAAGAGCTACGGCTCCCATCCCCCTGGTAATATCGATGGTCTCGCCGGCATTTGAACCCTCAGGTCCCGGGTCGGTGGCATCAAAGTTGGCCAGGCTGAAATCGGCATTTACATTCAGGTGTTTGTTGATGTCGTACCCCACACGCAGGTATCCGTTGTTGATCGAAAAGTCGGAAGAATCGCGGTGCCCCTCGGTCTGGTCGTGGTTAAACGAGGCAAACACATTAAACCCTTTTTCTTTGAAGCCCCCGTTCACCATATATTTTTGCGTTTGATAAGATCCTGCCATCAGCCGCGCGTTCCCCCTGAAACCCTCTTCTTTTTGTTCTTTCGTAATAATATTGATCACACCTCCCATGGCATTTGTCCCGTAAAGGGTTGACGCAGGACCACGGATGACCTCTACTTTTTCAACGTCCGAAGCCACGTACGCGTCGGGTAACGGGTGTCCCATGATCCCCATAAACTGCGGATTCCCGTTCAGCAAGATCAAGACCTGGGTGTTCGGGCTTCCCCCGATACCCCGGAGACTGATCTGGCCAGCAGATCCGGTTGAAACGCCAAATCCGGTGATTCCCCTTTGGGTCACAAAAAGACCGGGCACCTGCTCTGACAAGACCGGCAACAACGCCGATTCCGAGCTGTTCTCAATTTTTTCATTGGTGACTACCGAAACGGTTAAAGGAATATTGTTCCGGCTTACGGCTGTTTTTGTGCCGGTAACAACCACTTCATCCAGATCGATCGTACTGAGTGTGTCTTTCTGTTCCTGAGCCTTCGATTGACCTGACAAACCGCCGGCAAACACCAACGACAAAAATAAATACCTGAAAGAATTGTACTTCATAT
>CAZOYZ010000876.1:0-1837 GCA_964584045.1 uncultured Prolixibacteraceae bacterium
ACGAAGCCCCGGAAGAACGACAAATGGAGATGATGAACGATTCTCTTCTTTCTGATCCGTCTGGCTTGAATAACCAGAAAAATCACTTGTCTGAAACTGCTCTTGCCGACCATGAGATCAACGGAAGCCAAACCCTGCAGTTTATCGCCGACAGGTACGGCATTCCGGCAGACAAGCTTGCTGCCGACCTGAATATCCCTCTGGCGAAAGCCGGGGAAAGACTTGGACGTTTACGCAGGCAATATGCCTTTACGATGGATGACGTCCGCGCCAGCGTAGTAAAAAACAAAAAACAGTCCGAATGAACCTGCTGGAAGAATTAAAAAAAGACGTTCGGTATATCGAAGGATTAAGCTCCTGTATCAACTGCGGCGTTTGCACGGCAGTTTGTCCTGCTGCCCAATTCTGCGACTATGACCCGCGAATGATCGTTGACACGGTCCAAAAAGAAAATGAAACTGAGATTGAAAAGCTTCTCAAAACCGATACGATCTGGTATTGCGGCGAATGCCTGTCGTGCAAAACCCGATGCCCGCGCGGCAACACGCCCGGGTATATCGTTCAGGCCCTTCGGGCGCTTTCCGTCAAAACAGGTTTCTTCATGGAAAGCAAACAGGGACGGAAACAACTGGCCATTAAACGTACTGTTGGCGATCACATTCTGAAATACGGATATTGTGTTTATATCGATGAGGTCGATACGGAGATGTACCCGGAACAAGGGCCGGTATGGGACTGGCTAAAGGAGAACCGGATTCAGGTGCTTGATCGCCTGAATACCAGCTATCAAAAAGAGCAAAGCGGCACCTTGAGGCAAACCTCCAAAAGCTCACTTGCTGACCTTAAGCGGATCTTCGATGAAACGGGGGCCACACGGCAATTCGAAATGATAGAGAACTTGTCGGCACAGAAAGCCCGTGATCTGAAAATTGACTTTAGTGAAGGGAAAGATCCCTATTTTGATTATCTGTATAACGGGAACGAAAATGAAGGAAAATAAAAACCGGATTTGGGAGGCCTACCAGAAAGAAATCGCCGACGATCATTATTACTTTGCCCGGAGCTGTATCCGTCAGAATTTTTTCCCGGCCGCAGAAGATTTATTCCTGAAAATTATCCGGGAAGTAGCCGGCAAAAATATTTATGACGACGCCTGGCAAACTACCTGTACAGGCATCGCCTACCACTCGGGAGTGATTCCTTTCGAAACGACCATGACGGTGGTGGCGCGTCAGTTCGCCCTTATGAACGAAGCAGGATATGAGAATTTTGCCTGTTCCTGTGTGACGTCATTCGGAATCTATATTGAAGTCCTTGAAACCTGGAAAAACTTTCCTCAAAAGGAAAAAGAAATCCGGGAAGCATTAAAACGTGCCACAGGCATGACCTTCGAAATTCCCAAAAACCTGGTTCATACCAGCGACCTGATCTACAAATTCAGGAAAGAAATTGCAGGGAAGATCAAGCTGAGGCTTGTCAATCGCCAAACCGGAGAGCCTTTAAAAGTAGTCGATCACATAGGCTGCCATTACGCGAAAATATTTCCGTCAAAAGGGATAGGTGGCGCCGAATTTCCCTATGTTCTGGCAGGATTGACCGACGAATGGGGAGGTGAACAGGTCGACTACCCGGAAAGGCGTCATTGCTGCGGATTCGGGTTCAGGCAGTACCTGCTGAAATCGAACAGGGGCTATTCATTGAGCAACTGTAAGAAAAAGTTCGACTCCATGGAACCCTTTCAGCCGGACCTGATCATCGCCAATTGTCCGGGCTGTACCTTCTTTCTTGACCGCTGGCAGTATGTGATCGCCGAAATGTCGGGAAAGACTTACGGACA
>CAZOYZ010000877.1:0-1824 GCA_964584045.1 uncultured Prolixibacteraceae bacterium
CATTTGGCCATACCTGTCCGTCAGAAAAAACCGTATGCTGATGAAAGTCGCATTTCAGGATCTGATATCCGTTCACATTAGGAATATAAATGATCTCCCGCTTTTGCGGATTCCTGAATTCGTCCATCCTGTAAACGCCATTGTCGGTCTGTGCCAGCAGCAATGTCGCCGGCATGAACAGGAGCATCAGAAGTAAATTCATTTTTTTCATAAGGTTAGTTTTTCAATTAAACCAAAATATATTTTGCGTACTAAACTTTATCTCTCCTTGCGGGGACATCAACGTATGGAACTCGCCAAAACAGGGATTTCCCTGTGTAAAAACTTCGGCTTTAATGGCTCGTTTCATAATCATGCTTTTAGTCACTGTAAAGGTATTGTTAGCCGGTTAAAATTTCATTGCAACAAGATAACAATTTTAAAAAATAAAATGGCAGCCCATGACGTAATTTAATGCTTTAACAGAATCGGATGAGCTTGCTGCCAGTAAAACCGGGCCGTGCAACTATTCATTGATAAGATCCGCACGTCTACCCGACAAAAGGACTTATTCATTGATTTCATTTTCCGGAAAGACCTTTTATTCCAACTTTTGTATTTACCGGATCAAAAATGCAAATTATTAAACCCAATTATAAATTTCTTTTGTCATGATAAAAAGGTTTTGCATCGGTCTGTTCATTTTTGCCCCTGCTTTGGTTGTTGCTCAAAATTCACAGGAAAAGATTAAAGAATACCGTGCCGGTGACGTTTTTTTTGGATTCAGTTCGGGAGTCGATTATCACCTAAATGCGTTCAGAAGCACTGAAATAAGTGATTTCCGGTTTTCCGGAAAGGGTCCCCGTTACAACATGGGTATCGATTTGGGCGTGATGGCAGCAAAACGTTTCCGCCCCAGGCTTGAACTGAAGTATGTCAGGCTGGCTTACGGGCAGGAATGGCCTGGTTGGGAAAGTATTTCCTATACGACAATGAAAACAACAACTACGAGAGTTAATTATCTGGATCTAAACCTGCACCTGGACTATCTGGCATTTGGAAGGGACTCGAAAATCAAATTTTTTCTGTCGCCCGGAATAAAGACGGAATACGCACTGGGAGCAAGTTATAAGACAACAAAAACAGATGGAGAAACCACGAATAATCATTTTTCAACGCTGGAAGAATCTTATCCTTCCAGTATTGCAGGCTGGGCGGTATCCGGAATTTTAAAATACGAACCAACCCGATATTTAGGGTTTACATTTACTCCTGAGTATACAAACTTCTTTCGTAAGTTTCAAAGCATGAATGATAACAAATACCAAAGGTTAAGCTTTAATGTTGGCGTGGAATTACATATTTTTCAATAACATTGAAATTTGTCATGAAAAGTGATCATGAAAGATAAACACATGAAGAAAAAAATACTTTTCCATCAAGTCATGACAGGACTTCTGATGCTGTTCATGATGATTGCATGCAACGATCATGATGTCGCTGAGATCACCGAAAAAACCGAAGAAGACGAGGGAGAAGAGGAAAAAAACGAAACAACTGCCATTGACCCGGAAACTCTGGCCACGAACAGGTGGATCAAAGAAAATATGGAGTATTACTACTACTGGAACGACGAGTTGCCCGATACAACCGAGGTTAACTATAAAACGGAAAGCGATCCGGAAGAATACTTCTATAAGCTATTATACCGCGATGATGTCTGGTCCTGGATCACCGACGATTATGCTTCGCTGGCGGAGGAGTTCGGTCTTACCTCCGGAGACCATGCCGGAAAAATGGCATCAGGGATGGGATATGATCCTGGCTTCTACACCTTTAGCGATG
>CAZOYZ010000878.1:0-1818 GCA_964584045.1 uncultured Prolixibacteraceae bacterium
CAGGATCCGTCTTACTCCTTCTCCTTTTTGTTTTTGTTCCCTCCCTGCTTTCTGTGAGGGACTACCACAGGTATAAGGAACAGGGCAAGCTTCTTGAAATACTGCTTCTTCAGCCTAATATCGATCCGTATTCCGAAAAATTTGACACGACGAGTTATCCAGAGCAAATCAGCGTACTACTCAATCTGACTGACTCTGTTGTTACTGATTCCACAGCCTATGTTGTCGGGCCCGAAACGGCCCTGCCCCCGTTTTGGGAAACTTCCGGCATGCAGCGGCATACCTGTCTCTTTCCGTTTTACAAGAGGGCCCTCGCCCACTCCGGCTTGCAATTTATCATTGGGGCAACTACCTGGATCCGGTTCCAGGGAAAAGAAGAAATGCCTGCAACAGCACGTTCTAATGCTGCCGACAGTTCCTGGTATGACGTTTATAACACAGCCCTTCAGATCGATGCATCAGGAAAAGTTCAAACGTATCATAAAAGCATCCTGGTTGCCGGGGTGGAGAAGATGCCTTTCTCCAGGTACTTTTCATTCCTTGAGAAATATATCATCAACCTGGGCGGAACAACAGGCAGTCTTGGCTCTCAAAAAGAACCTTCCAATTTTATCTCTCCAAACGGCATTCAGACCGCACCCGTCATTTGTTATGAGTCGGCATTTGGAGAATATGTGACGAAATACATTAAAAAAGGTGCAGGTCTTATCTTCGTGATGACCAATGACGGATGGTGGAAAGATACACCAGGTTATAAACAGCATCTTTCATTTGCAAGGCTGAGGGCTATTGAAACAAGACGTGCCGTAGCACGCTCCGCCAACACCGGGATTTCAGCACTCATTAATCAAAGAGGAGATATCGTACAGCAAACCCGCTGGTGGACAAGGACAGCCTTAAAGGGCACGCTGAAGGCCAATGAAAGCCTGACCTTTTATGTCCGTTACGGCGATTATATCGGACGGATCTGCTCCTTTATGTCTGTTTTATTAGTGCTCTTTTATTTTTCTCTGAAGGTAAAAAGGTGATCCTTACCATGCAGCCCTGTCACCTCACTCCGGCGACACATCAAAAAAGATCCGCATTAATTCGATTGTGCAAAATCCCTGAATTACAGGATTTGAGTGCCGGAACGATCAGACGTCCACCGGTAGCTAAGCTACTCATCCGGCTTTCGCCGGACTACAAGGCCTGTCTTAACGCTCCAAAAGCTTCCTCGGTTCCGAGAATACTGTTGAATTTGCCAATTGTGAATTAATGCGGAAATATCCTTTGTCAGAACGCTTCAATTTTGTAATTCAAAGATACACCCAAATCATTTTCCATCCAAGTAAAACAAATGATTTTATAACATATCTCCAACATCCGGCTGATTATTAAACATATAGAAAGCACGTTCTTAATGAGCAGAAACATTCTTTAAAATTTCCCGTAAAAATGTCTGGTTCGCTTAAATTGCCGCGGTGACTGGCTGCAAGCGACACTCTCTCATTCACAATGATTTTATACATCCGACATTCATATGAAAACGGTAGCGGAGTGTGAAGTTTATGCGCGCCTGACCGACCGGTATTTTTTGCGTAAATATTTTGCGGAAGAAAAAAGTAGTCCTATATTTGCACCCACGTTCAGCGGGCGTTGCGACCTGCATTTAAGATGGAGAATACCCGCGAAAGCACGGGAAGCCGGTATGGCAATTGCCGCGTACTGACCGGCTGAATTCTTTCTTTTTTGGGACTCACGGAGAGATGGGTGAGTGGCTTAAACCAACAGTTTGCTAAACTGTCGTACGGGATTACTGTACCGGGGGTTCGAATC
>CAZOYZ010000879.1:0-1816 GCA_964584045.1 uncultured Prolixibacteraceae bacterium
TAAATTTAAAGGTCCGCAGGTTCAGGCAAACATTGCACCATCGGTATCGCTGATCGTCAATTCTCAGCGACTCCCGGTGCAGGCGCAGTTTCTGCCCGAACTTCTGCCGGTTAAAAGTACAAAACTTTTGGATTGTTCCCTCGTTTGCAGCAACTCCGGAGCATGGACGTCAGGATCATAACGGAAGGCCATCAGACCCGGGCAGTTTTCCTGTTCCCCATTGCTTATTGGGCTGATCGCCCATCTCCAGGATCAGGCTGCCTCCTTTTAGCAATTCAGAAGCCGGGAACCAAAAGTTCTCCAGTTTCTTGCCGTTTAAGGTGGCGCCCTGCACATACTTGTTTTTACGCGATACGTTGATGGCTTCGATTGTAAACTGTTTCCCGCGGTTATACCGCTTTCCCAGGTCTATAACAATCTTTTCATAAAGGGGGCTCGCTATTTCATAGACAGGGCCGGAACTGCATCCGCCATCGGTCTGGAAAAGACCCATGGAAGCCATCATAAACCAGGCGCTCATTTGTCCCTGGTCTTCATCGCCCAAATAAGCGTTTGCCAAACCACTGCCGTAATATTTGTCCAGAATGGAGCGGCTCCAGCGCTGGGTCAGCCAGGGATGACCGACCCAGTTAAAAAGAAAGGCAAAATGCATCGACTGCTGATTCCCCTGTACCACCGGGAAATCCCAGTACTGATCGTTCGGCGCATTATACCGCCACGGCTCGCTGGCCTTAAACCCTCCGTGGAGCCGTTCCACAAAACTCTGCTCTCCCATGATCTTCGCCAGCCCGGGTACGTTCTGAGGGACGAAATAGGTAAGCTGCCAGGCGTTCCCTTCCACATAATGATGATTTGCCCCTGAACGGAAAGGATCGAAAGGTTCGGTGAACTTTCCGCTGCTGTCGCGCAAATGGGCATATCCGTTTGCGGGATTTATGGCGTTTTTCCACCATTCACCACGTGCAGCAAATATGCGGTAATCGTCCTGTTTTCCAAGTGCTTTGGCAAACTGGGCAAGTGTCCAGTCGTCATAGGCATATTCCAGCGTGTTTGAAAATCTTCCGATATCGGAAGGAACGTATTGATACTTCAGGTACGGTTCAAGGTCGCGGTTTCCTGCAAAACCTCCCGCCACGGGCGATGCCGGCGTTGTCTGCATCTTTTTTGCCGCCAGAAATGCCTTCTCCGCATCAAAATCCCGGATCCCCATCTGCCAGGCCGACACCATAAGCGGGATTTCATGCTCCGCAACCATCACCGGAATATATTCCATACCCACAGGCCCTTTGGCCAGCCAACCATTCACGTCATACATCGCCAGTTGCGAGTTGACCCATTTCGAAGACCATTCGGGCGTTACCAGGTTCCAGAACTGATTCAGGTTCCAGAATGTATTCCAGAACGCGTCACACCCCAGCGCCAGATGGTCAGGATCGGACAATTTCTGCCTGCTTTCATCGGGCGCTATCCATTCGCCGTTGACATCGCTCCAGGTATTCCGGCACAGCGAACGATAAAAGTTATTGTAAAAACGTACTTTCTCAAGCCTGTCATTAGTCGTGATCTCAACTCTTGAAAAATAGCTGTCCCAGACTATCAGCTGATTCTCAACAACCGCATCGTAGTCCCAGCCGAAAGGTTCGGTGATCTCTTTGGCAAGATTTTCACCGGCATTTTCAATACTGACCAGTGAAATTCCGGAACGCGCCTGTACCACCCGCGATTTTTTGGTATCGAACTCAACAAAGAAACCGGCATCTTTAAGTTCTTTCCCTTTGATCTGACCGGATTGTACCAGCTTATCGTTCATCCAGCC
>CAZOYZ010000880.1:0-1808 GCA_964584045.1 uncultured Prolixibacteraceae bacterium
TTTAACGTCCTGCAGCGATTGAGCAACAGACTGAATACATTGCTGCCTGATCTCAGGATCAGGGTGAGAGAGGGGCTTCGACCAATGGTCCTTATTCACCACACTGGGAATCTCGATCCCCGATTTTTCTTTCGCTTCAAGGATTTCAGAGACGCGAAAGTCGACCGGACTGTTTAGTTCAATCCCGTCGAATCCTAAATCCTTCACCAGTTTAAACTTGTCGGTCAACGATAGTTCTTCCTTGATCATACCATATCCCAGTCCCTTTTTCAGGGTCACTTTGGAAGATGTGCGTTGATGCACTGCGGATGCGCGTGCAACGGGTGGGATGATCGTCGAAACTCCTGCAAAAAGAGTTGCAGTCTTGATAAAGGTTTTCCTGTCCATCGTGCATGTTTTTAAACGTTACTTCTGATTGCTGTCATTCCCGGATTCCTGATCTTGCCAGCATCTGTAAATATAGATTTTTTGCCGCATAAAAAACACGAAGCGATCCCGAAAGTATCACTTTGTCTTCAGATTTCAGTATAACCAGATATAAATACCCAACGTGACAAGTGCTAAGATGCCCAGATGCAGCCTCCAGTCTTTAATGCCTTCAAAGGGTGCGATACCTTTCGAATAATTGATTGTGGTCTTGGCCAGCTTTTCCGGAGCTGTTTTCCTGGTGAAGGCCGATACGGCAAAAAGGACAGCGGTAATGATGACCTCCGCCCATAGTCCCCGGTAGCCAAAATTCAACGTCCATTTATGGTGCAGCAAGGGAAAAACGGCCTTGCCCGTTTCAGGTCCCATCAACTGGTCGGTGACAAACAGCGTTGCCAGAAGGACACCGGTCAGCACTGAAACGGCCGCTCCGGCCAGGGTAACCCGTTTACTGACAATCCCGAAAAAGATAGCAGGAAAAACGGGAAGTACCAGATAAGCAGTAATAGTCTGCAAATATTTATACAGTCCTTCTTCATTCTTATAGACGAGGTATGCCGCTCCGATGCCCAGGAAAGTCGCCAGCAGGATCATGTAACGTCCCAGCATCACCTGTTTTTTTTCTGAAATATCCTTCCGGAATTCGATCACAAAATCACGGACGATGAGGGTTGAGACAGAGTTCAGGACGGCAATCAGCGAAGTCACGAGAGCCGCCATCAGCGAGGCCAGTAACAAGCCACGTAATCCGTTCGGCAACAGACGGTTCAGTAAAAGCACAAAGGTCTGCTTTGTTTCTTCTCCCTGTAGCTCTCCCGGAAACAAGGCATAGGCAATCACTCCCGGCAAAGCAAAAATGAAAATAGGGAACAGCTTCAGAAAAACGGCAAACATGGATCCCCACCGGGCATTTTTAAGATCCGGCGCTGCCAGAACGCGCTGGACATTGACCTGATCGATCCCCCAGTAGAAGATACCGGCGTAAAATGCAGTGGCCAGTATGCCCCAGAAAGGATAGGCAGTCTCATCTTGAGGATGACCGATTGTCATCATCTCCGGGACTTTTTCCATGAGTCCGTTCCAGCCTCCAACCTGATCCATTCCGAACAACAGCATGATGACGGCCCCTCCGATCATAATCACCACCTGGATGACATCCGAATAAGCCACGGCAGTAAAACCTCCGACGATCGTGAATACAGCCACGACAATTGCTATGAACAAGACCGTAGTCATGACATTCCATCCCAGGATGCTGTTCAAAACCAGCGCTCCTGCAAACAAAGTGAACGCCAGCTTGGTCATAATGCTGATCACCAGCATCAGCCCTGAAAAGAATGTCCTTGCCCGCCTGTCATACCGCAATTCCAGGAACTCCGGTA
>CAZOYZ010000881.1:0-1808 GCA_964584045.1 uncultured Prolixibacteraceae bacterium
CATGTCGCGGAAGAATTGCGTGTTGACCCTATCCGGATCCTGCAGGCGATTATCATTGGCGTCAGCTTTATCGGAGCAGGTACAATCCTCAAATCCCGGGAAGAAAACACCGTAAAAAACCTGACAACGGCTTCAGTCCTCCTGTTCTCTACCGGGATCGGCATTTCGGTGGCCTTAAAGGCCTATATGATCGCACTCGGTCTTACGGTGTTCGGTCTGATCATCAACTCGCTGAACCAGATCAAACAGGTACGGTATCTGTTCCCGCCAGGTAATGAAAAATCCCGGAATACCGATATTGAACACAAGCCGGAACAGGATTCAAAATAACTTGTTCAAGTCGCCCCGGAGCCCGGCGGAACAATGACCTGAAGGCTTTGTGGCAGGATTTCCCCGGAAACTTTCCCCATTCGTCCAATAACTTCCCCATCTACCTGAACTGCTTTGTGATCCAGATTATAAATAGTGACTTCCCTGCATCGGTATAGATCCATATAGTTCAGCGAATGAACAGGCTTGATAAAAAACGAAATCATCATCTTCAGCAACTGAAAAGCCGGGTAAGGACGAATAAGCAGCAATTCAAAGTAACCGTCGTCGATCTTGCCTGTAGGATTGATCACTGCACCGGTCCCGTATTTTGAAGCATTGGCCATGACGGCCATGTATGCTTTCCTGAAGATCGTACGCTGATCCAGTATAATCTTAAACTTCGAAGGCTTAAAAAAGAAAAGCGCTCCGATAAAATGTTTGGCATAACCCAGTAACCCTCTTAAATTGTCTTTCTCAAATCTTTCGACGATCTGAGCGTTCAGCCCGATGTCGCTCAAATGCAGCGACACATGTTTTTTGTTGACCAAAAGCACATCGATTTTTCTTGTCTCACCATTGATTGCCACCTCCCATGCGTCTTTAAGCTTTAAGGGGATCCCCAGTTCCTTTGCCAGTCCGTTTGCCGATCCGGCAGGAATAATTCCCAGGGGAATATCCCTGTTCAAAAGAATTTCACTGAGCATATTGCATGTGCCGTCGCCCCCGGCAGCAACAACCTTGTCAGGGGAGTACCGCCTGATCAGCTCAAGGATATGCTTCGTATCTTCCTTTTTTTTGCCTGATGTATAATAAATGCGGCAGGTGAAATTTAATTCGCCCGAAAAAGTATCGGTTTCCTCCGCGAATCCTTCCTTGTCAATGTCACCTGAAACAGGATTGATCACCAGCAGGATCTTTTGCTTTTTTTTCTCAACGGCGTCTGGCATAAAATATGCGTGTTTAACCTAAACAATATAAAACCTGTGCCAAACTTGATCCAATGCATGATCACACAAAGATATTCAACCATCTGAAAAAGAAACATAAAAGTTTATTCAGAAAAATCAAGGTCGTCATTAAACATAAGCTCGGCTGGCTGGGAGTTCCGCTGATTATCGCATACCGGGGCTTCGGCAACGATAACGTGTTGTTCGTGAAAGGGCATGTCACCGAAGACAAGGGTCTGGCAAAACCTGAAACATGGAATTCCCCCTGGGTCAATGCATTGTCGATGATCAAACGCTATTCAAGCGATGAAATTCCGTACGCCAAAGTTCTCCTCGAAGTAGAAGGACAAAAAGAAACACTCCTCACCGACGAAAATGGCCTTTATGAAGCGCATCTTATTCACGAAACCGAAATACCCCGAAGCCCTTCCAAATGGATCGGATATTCGGTCAGGCTTCAGCATAAACTGGCAGAAAATAAGCTGATGGTCAGGAGTGAAATCCTCATCCCGGGTTCAGACGCCCGGTTCGGGGTCATTTCAGATATCG
>CAZOYZ010000882.1:0-1807 GCA_964584045.1 uncultured Prolixibacteraceae bacterium
GACGAGTTTCTCGTCGAAAAGCTTCACGGCCAGTTCCCGGCTTTTTTGACCCATCGTGGCCCGTTCCTGATGACTGAGCGCCAGGAACCTGCGGATACCTTCGGCCAGGCAAGCTACATCTTTCTTTTTAACGATATAGCCGTTCACGGCATGCCTCACTGTTTCTTCGCACCCGGGATTGTCGGTCGTAATGACCGGTTTTGCCGTGGCCAGCGCTTCCATCAGCGACCTGTTCAGTCCCTCGTTATACCAGGATGGCAGAACCATGCAGTCGGCCGATTGAATATAGGGCCGGATATCGGCGGCAACGCCGTGGTAGATAATCAGCCCGCTGTCCTGAAATGCGTTGATCTGCTCCGGATTAACCGCTCCGGGATGGGACAGGTCAAAGTCTCCCAGAACATGAAAACGGCAGTTCCGGTATTGTTCTTTAATTTGGCGGGCTGCTTCGATAAACTCCAGGATGCCCTTTTCGCGGATCAACCGGCCGACAAAGAGGAAATCGACCGTTTCCTTGTGATTTCCGGTGAACGGATCGGGCCGGTAATGGTGCAGGTTCACGCCTTCACCGCACGTTAACCATAACACTTTGTGCCGGGGCGCTATTTTATGGCTGACGACCAGTTCCCTGTCGCGCCGGTTAAGGACAATGACCCGGCATGCCAGCGTGCTGGACAGCTTGTACAGGATCCGGGCGATCCGGGCATGAAACGACCGGTCGCTGAATACATACCCGAAGCCGGGGACGATCATCGCGGACGGGATCCCGAGCATCCGGGCGGCAACGGTTCCGTAGATGTTCGGCTTGATGGTGTAGTGGAATATGAAGTCAGGCCTTTCTTTCCGGTAAATACGCCATATCTTGAAAAGATAGGAGAGGTCGAACAAAATGTTTGTTCCGTGTCGTCTGAAGTGGACCGGAATGAACCTGATCCGGCTGTTCAACTTCGGGATCTCCCGGGCGTCGGCGGGAGCCAGAAGGATGACTTCCAGATCCTGCGCGCTTAACGCGTTGATCACCCCGCCTCTGAAGTTCAGCAGGGAGTGAAGCAGGTTATCGGAAAAGAGGATTTTAGCAGGATTCATAGTCGTGCCGGCTGTTCGTGGATATTTCGGAGAGGCTGTTCGTTCAATATTGGTTGAAAAGGATGAGGATCCGGAAGATGAGATCATCCAAACGGGAACTTCTCCGGATACTTCGTCTGCTCCGGCAATAGTTTAGCCGCTTGAGGAAACTCTCTTTTGACCGGACCAGTTCTTCAAGCACGCGAACCTGTTCCGGGTTCAGCATATCCTGGTAATCGTCCAGAAGAACTGCCGCCTGGCGGGAAATATAAGCGGGGGTGCTGTTCTTCCTTTTTGCCCGTTGCAGGCGTTTCACAAATTTCAGGACGGGGTTCCCGGTGCCCCCTAACACATTGCCGGAATGCTGCCGGTATTTGACCTGGGGCCTTGGGTCAAAGATGATCTCTCCGAAAAAGGCGCCGGTGATCATCAGCCACCAGTCGTGCATATAGATCCTGTGAAGCTGCCTGGTGGCGAGCGCGTACGCTGCCGCCCGGCGGGTAAAGACCATGGTGCAGCCTGCCGTCCGGTTTTGACAAAGGATGTTGCGGATATCGCTTTTGAAATCCCCGGAAGGATGGATGCTGACCGGATTTAACCGTTCATCGGTAATTTCACAGGCCGAAAAGCAGATCACGGCGGTATCGGGTTTCCGTTGCAGCAAGTCGAGCGCATTGCTGAGCTTGCGGGGATACCAGTAATCGTCCTGATCGGCCAGGGCCAGGTAATCGTATTCACCGGC
>CAZOYZ010000883.1:0-1806 GCA_964584045.1 uncultured Prolixibacteraceae bacterium
AGATGGCCTGAAAGCGGCAACAGCCAGTCAACCGTCGAATTCATCGAAACCATTCGCCGGGAAACCGGGAAGATCATAGCCATTGTGACAGGACATACGCACCGGTCGTCGGTCGTCTTTACAGGGAATTTATGTCAATATGTATCGAACGCCACTTCCAACGGCGCAGCCGGTATTTTTGAAATTCGTGCAGCGTCTTCCCTGACGGGTGACGAGCGGCGCTAATCAGGGACCCGGCTTTATCGTTACGAGTTGTTTAATTCGCGAAGATGAGATTACTTTACAGCTCAATTGCACAGACGCCTGTAAAACGAAATGAACATTGAGGATAAAATATTACTGAACGAAGTCAGGAAACGGAACAAAAAGGTCTTCGAAGCTTTGTTCTATGAATATTATCCTCATCTGATCAGGTACGCCGAAGGTTTTATTTTCGCAAAACAGGCCTGCGAGGACATTGTACAAAGCCTGTTTGTATATTTCTGGGGAAATTGTGAAAAAATAACGATTGAAACCTCCATTAAAGCCTATTTTTATCAATCGGTCAGGAACCGTTGTCTGAACCATTTGCGCGATTTGCAAATTCACGACCGACATAACCTGTTATACCTCGAAGCGGTCATGAATGCAGACGATCCTTCAGACTGGATTGATCCTGATATCTCAAAGAAGATTTGGGAAGCCATTGAAAAACTCCCGCCCCGGATGGCCGGACTTTTTAAACAGAAATACCTGGATGGAAAAAAATACCGGGAACTGGCCAGCCTTCACGGCATTTCCGAAAATACGGTAAAAACGCAACTTCAGCGGGCCAGGGAAAAGCTCAGGGTCATTCTGCTCGATTCCACCTCGCTGAAATTTTTTCTGTAATTCATGTCACCCGTTTTAAGGACTGATGTGTCACAGGGTAAAATTCACTTGCGACATGCCGAAACAGAGAAACATCATCGATTTTGCGATAATCTGGAAAAGGATCCACCGGGAGAAAATTCCGGAACAGGAAAATGAGCTGTTACAAAACTGGCTGGAGGAAGACCCGGAACATTCGGAGTTTTATGAACAGGCACAACGGTTTTACGCAGAAGGAAGCCATTTCGGGGATCATGAGGGATTAAAAAAGGCCTGGAAAAGCGTTCGGCAAAAGGCCCTGCATACACAGCGAACCTTCGTCCGCCTCGCGACCTTTGCCTCCGGTATCGCAGCAAGTATCCTGATTATTGCCGCACTTTTTTATTTTACCAATAAGAATTCAGAGACCATTGTGAACGGGGATGAACTCATCAAACCTGGAACGGACAAAGCGGCATTGATCCTGAATGACGGGTCGCTGCATAATTTGCCGGCGGGGAAGTCCTTTGTTTTAATGGAAGGGGATACAAAGCTGAGCAGTACGGGAGAAAACCTTGAGTACACTCCTTCCGGAAAGATAATAAGCGACGCTGATATCAGATACAACACATTAAGAACACCCAGGGGAGGCGAGTTTGTCGTCACGCTTTCCGATGGCAGCAGGGTTTGGCTTAATTCCGGATCAAGCCTTCGTTACCCGGTACAATTCCCGGAAAAAGCACGGATGGTTGAACTAGCCGGTGAAGCCTATTTTGAAGTCGTTGAAAACGGACATTCACCCTTTTTTGTTTCTTCAGGTGAACAGATCGTGAAAGTACTCGGTACCCGGTTTAATATCGCGTCGTATGCGGAAAGCAAATTCATATTCACGACATTGGTGGAGGGGAAAGTTGAAGTCTTTGAAAAGAACCGCCCCGAAAATAAGTGTTTGTTAATCCCAAGTCAGCAAAGTGTTTT
>CAZOYZ010000884.1:0-1804 GCA_964584045.1 uncultured Prolixibacteraceae bacterium
TGCCGCATAAAAATCTGGTCCCGTTTGCGGTCGCCACTCCGAACTTCAAAGCCCCTGTACCTAACCGCCTGATGGACCATTTGCCGGGGACAACCTCCTCACTGAATTGAGGAATTTCTTTTTTAACTTTTTGCGTGCGTGTCTTTTGTACTTTTTTCTCCTGTACAACTTCTTTTATTTTTCGAAAGTTCTTCTTTCCGTAAAAGAAAAAGGCCACGCCTGCTGCCAGGACAATGCCCCCCGATAAAAGCGATACGGAACTCATCAAAAATAAGGCAACCAACACGAATCCTGCAGAAACAATATTTGACCACGGTTGCACCCCGGCGTCTGTTTGTTCCGTGTAAGTTTCTGTTGCCGTATAAGGGACTGATTGTTCTTCCCACACGATGAGGGAGGTCAGCGGAGTTTTTTTTATCTCCGGCGATCCGTACACTTCAACGATTTTATGCTGGAACCAGTTAATAATGGTCGGCGATAAATTTTTCATAAAACAGCGGTTGTCTTAGCTTAGGTAAATGTACGCATTGTAAGCCGTTTCCTCGCTTACACCTGCTAACCGAAAGATATGATTTGATAGTCATAATGGGTGATTCGCTAATTTCTTTGATCTGCAATTGTAATTCTGATTCGCCGGTAAACATTCTTCCGGGTGTCAAAAGTCTTTTTGTCATGGCTCGTTTTCATTTTCATTTCTTACCTTTAAAGCTTTTACCTAATGATATCTTAACAAAATCTGTTTTTACATGAAGGCTTTGGTACTTGAATCATATCATCATTTTGAATATAAGGAGATTGAAGCACCTGTTGCCGCCGATGATGAAGTGTTGATACAAGTGAAGGCGGCAGGCATTTGCGGAAGCGATGTGCATGGCATGGATGGCAGTACCGGCAGGCGGATCCCGCCGGTTGTGATGGGGCACGAAGCCTCCGGAGTCATCTGTGAAACCGGTAAAAATGTGACTGGCTGGAAGATCGGTGACCGGGTGACCTTCGATTCAACGATCTACAGGCTGGATGACTGGTATACCCGTCAGGGGCTGTATAATCTGAGCGATAACAGGATGGTACTGGGGGTATCGTGTGGCGAGTACCGGCGGCATGGCGCCTTTGCCGGGTTTGTGGCAGTCCCGCAGCATATTCTTTATCGCATTCCCGATGCAGTCAGTTTTACACAGGCCGCCATGGTGGAGCCTTTCGCCGTAGCTTTGCATGCGCTCTCGCTGGCTGAACCGGCGGTGAACGAATCGGTGGTGGTGGTGGGCGCTGGAATGATCGGGCTCTGTCTGATCCAGTTGTTAAGTGTGGCCGGATGCGGACAAATTATTGCGGTTGATCTGGATGACGACAAGTTGAAAATGGCCGCGCAATTGGGCGCATCGCACTGTTTAAACAGCAGATCAACAGGGATTGAGGATGAAGTAAAAGGTCTTACAAAAGGGAGAGGAGCCGACCACGCATTTGAAGCAGTGGGTATTTCGGCTACAGTCAGGTTGGCTGTATCGAGTGTGCGCAAGGGGGGGACAGTGACCTTGCTTGGCAACCTTTCGCCGGATGTTGAGTTTCCGTTGCAGCAGGTTGTTACCCGTCAGCTTACCGTTCAGGGGAGTTGTGCAATTTGCGGGGAATATGAAGCTGTATTGGATTTGATGGCCGCCGGGAAATTGAACACGGATGCACTGATCAGTGCTGAAGCGCCGTTAAAGGACGGAGCGGCGTGGTTTAAACGGCTCTATCAAAAAGAAAAGGGATTGATCAAGGTGGTGTTGAAGCCTGAATAGTCGTAAGTCGTAAGACACAAGAC
>CAZOYZ010000885.1:0-1798 GCA_964584045.1 uncultured Prolixibacteraceae bacterium
AAGAATAAATCTTAATAAAAACAGCATTAACAAATATTTAGAAAAAAGACTGAAGAAGTAGCGAGTAGTGAGTAGCGAGTAGTGAGTTGGAACAACGATACTGCTGGCAGCCGGCGGCAAGTTGCCAGTTGCAATTTAACGCGTCAAAAGCCCAATTTATTGACGGATTCGGGAGAGATCATGTTTTCAAATGTCTTCTGATCCATCAGTTTTTGCTCAAGTACTACTGTGAGAATACTTTTATTTTCAGTTTTTGCCTGTTTGATCAGTGCTGAAGATCTTTCATAACCCAGTACAGGGATCAGGGCTGTGATCACTGCCGTCGAGTTTAACGCATGTTGCCGGCATTTTTCAGGGTTAGCCGTGATGCCTGCGACACATTTTTGCCGGAAGATTGAAGCTGCCCGTTCCATTAACTGAAGGCTTTCGAGCAGAGAATCGGCGATGAGCGGCATGAATGGGTTTAATTCAAGGTTTCCGCTCATAACAGCCTGGGTCACAGCGGAATCATTACCGATAACTAGCATGGCAGTCTGGATCACTGCTTCAGGAATTACCGGATTGACTTTTCCCGGCATGATCGACGAACCGGCTTGGATGGGCGGAAGATTGATCTCTCCCAGGCCGGCATCGGGCCCCCCGGACATCAGGCGCAAATCATTCGGGATTTTGATCAGGTTAGTAGCACAGGCTTTCAGGATGCCCGATACCTCGGCAAATACATCGGTGTTTTGCGTATTTTCCATCAGGTTTTCAGCCCGCGCCAAACCGGTGCCTGTCAATTCACGTAACCGCTCCGTCACCCTGAAAATAAATTGCCGCGGAGCGCCCAGTCCGGTGCCAATAGCTGTTCCCCCGAGATTGATCACTCTAAGCCGTTCTTCACATTTATAGATACGCCAGCGGTCGCGGTTAAAAGCTTCTGCATAAGCGCCCATTTCCCGTCCAAGGGTGGTCAATACAGCGTCCTGCATTTCAGTCCGGCCAATTTTAACCACGTCCGAAAATTCTTTTTCCTTTTGCTGAAAAGCTTCCTGAAGTTGCAGCACGGCTTGTTCCAGCGGCCGTAAGAGAAAGATGGCGGCCAGCTTCAAAGCGGTAGGGTAAGTATCGTTTGTCGATTGGTGAAGGTTCACGTCATCCAGCGGAGAGATATAGGTATAATCGCCAGGTTTTCTGACCACCAGTTCCAATGCTCTGTTGGCAATGACCTCATTGACATTCATATTCGTTGAAGTACCTGCGCCTCCCTGTAAGGCATCAACGATCACGGAGTCGCACAGCATTCCTTCAGCCATTTCCCGGCATGCCTGTTCCATGGCGTCGGCTTTCCGGCCATCCGGGAAATAGCCCAACTCCCGGTTGATCTGGATACAGGCCAGCTTGACCCAGCCGTAGGCTTTTACCAATTCCCGGTTAACCGGACGGCCCGACAGATGAAGGTTTTCCAAGGCACGAACGGTATGGATACCATAGCGCGCATTTGCAGGAATTTCTTTTGAGCCTAAGAGATCTGTTTCGGTACGTGTTTGCATGTTAGTCGTAAGTCGTAAGACAGTCGTGAGCCGCGGGTAACAAGTCGTGAGTATTTTTCCCGTTTTCCGGTCTCCGTTTTAACAGAAAACGTCCTTTTGTCCGGCTTTTACCCGGTCCACCAGTTTACGTGCCCGCTGGGCAGCTATGCCGGTCATTTCGGCGATGGCGGTCTCAATCAGCCGTGTGCCTGCCTCGTATGTTTTGGGTGAGGCATAATGATCCAGGTATTCCATAAAGCTTGACAGGGCATTGGGATTGCAAT
>CAZOYZ010000886.1:0-1795 GCA_964584045.1 uncultured Prolixibacteraceae bacterium
GCTGTTCTCCACTTTTGTTCTTTATAGTCAGTCTTCATTGTACGAAGTGTCATACCTGATTATTGGCGCTCGTGTCAGTCTGTATCAGAAGTATCCTTCCTTAAACTTGCTCGTTTCCTTAAATGCTTCAATAGACTGGTCAAGGTCAAAATGGTTTTCAGGGATATCGTGTTTTTTTGGAGACATGGCTGCCACGAATGCCTGTAATCTGCCTGATCTGACAGAGGGGTACAGGATTATCATCGACGTGAGGGGCGGCCATTTCCTTTCCGGGGTGGTTGGTTTGGCTGATTTTGATGGTTTCTTTTCGGGACATTTGTTCGTTTCTTTTCAGCTCTTTAAGTTAAGAAAATTTTATGGAGTAAATGATTCGGACATTGGATTTTTTTTGCGACCGACGTGTTTCATTCTGTTTTGAGAACAAACCGCTATATTTGTTCCGGGAAGCGAGGCACTCTTGCTTTTGCGTTCCGTCGAACCCGGATTAAAAAAAATAAGAATCAAATACGATGAAAAAAATGAAAAATCTTTTGAATTGGCGGGTCAGCCCGGCGCTGATCCTGGCTTGTTCTTTTCTTTTTTCCTGTAACCGGACAAATGTTGCTCCTCCCGAAGCCTTCGGCCCGGTACCCGACGAACGCCAGCTTGCCTGGCATGAAATGGAAATGAATGCCTTTATTCATTTTACCATCAACACGTTTACCGATAAAGAATGGGGATATGGCGACGAATCGTCCGGACTGTTCAATCCGACTGACTTTAACGCGGACCAGTGGGTATCCGTCTTAAAGGAAACAGGCTTCCGGGGGGTGATCCTGACCTGCAAGCATCATGACGGCTTTTGCCTGTGGCCAACAGCTTATACGGATCATTCCGTGAAGAATAGTCCGTTTATGGGCGGGAAAGGAGATGTGGTAAGAGCGGTGTCTGATGCCTGCCAAAAATATGGTTTAAAATTTGGTGTTTACCTTTCTCCGTGGGACCGCAACCGGGCCGACTATGCACAACCCCCATACATTGAATATTACCGGAACCAGCTAAAGGAACTGTTTACCAATTACGGGCCGGTCTTCGAAATGTGGTTCGACGGAGCCAACGGTGGCGACGGTTATTACGGCGGTGCCCGTGAGAAGCGGCAAATTGACCGGCAAACGTATTACGATTGGCCAACAACACTGGATCTGGTGCGCAGCATGCAGCCTCAGGTGGTGTTTTTCAGCGATGCCGGGCCCGATATCCGCTGGTGCGGGAACGAAAGTGGTTTTATCGGCGAGACCAACTGGAACACGATCTCGGCAGACACCCTCTATGCCGGAAAATCGGGGATCAGTGACTTGTTAAATGCCGGTTCTGAAGAAGGTGACAAATGGATCCCCGGTGAAGTGGATACCTCGATACGCCCGGGTTGGTTTTATCATGCCAAAGAAGACTCGCTGGTCAAGACGCCGGAACGGTTGTTCGGGATCTATCTGTCTTCGGTGGGCCGCGGCTCAAACCTGTTGCTCAACATCCCTCCCGATCGCCGGGGTAAGTTCCATGAAAACGACGTGCAGGCGCTGCGTGGCTTTAAGACGATGCTTGACAGCGCATTCTCTGCCGACCTGGCGCTGGGCGCCAACGTGAAAGCCTCGGAAGTACGCGGAAATTCTTCCCGCTTTGCGGCCCAACTGGTTGTTGACGGCGATCCGGGCACGTACTGGACCACCGAAGATGCCACAACGACCGGCAGCCTTGAAATTGACCTGGGCGAAGAAAAGACCATCAGTTTCGTGCAGGTGCAGGAATACATTCAGTT
>CAZOYZ010000887.1:0-1793 GCA_964584045.1 uncultured Prolixibacteraceae bacterium
CACCTCTATCTGATATCTGTACTCGTTACTGTCTTTCTTCTCTTCACCGTCGATCCGTTAATATGGGATAAAGGACATCCACGCCTATTCCCGCCTATGGATATGATAAACAGGGAAGGAACTTCTGCCATTGACCATGTCTGGGAAGAAGGGCTGTTTCCCCGACCTGGTCCGTTCCCCGAATTCCTGAGGAAAAGCGGCCCGCCGGGTTTTCTGCCCTTTCGGATGACTCCGATGGTTAATAATTGGCTGACGGCTATTCTGATCATCGGGTCCAATCTGGCCGTTAAGTTTGTTTTCAAGTCGATGCGGGATGACCGTCAGTTAAAGGAGCTTGAGAAACATAACCTGCAAACAGAGCTTAACTACCTGAAAACACAGATCAACCCTCATTTTTTCATGAATACGCTCAATAATATTCATGCCCTGATCGATCTGGACGCGGGAAAAGCCAAAGATGTTGTGATCGAACTTTCCAGGTTGATGCGGTATGTGCTTTATGATTCCGGGTGCACGTATGTGGCGCTCAAAAAGGAGGTGGAATTTCTTTATAATTACATTGGATTGATGAAAATCCGTTACACGGACGATGTAGACATTCAGATTTCGGTACCTGAAGTCATTCCCGACGTAAAAATCCCCCCGCTGTTGTTGTTAACCTTCATTGAAAACGCGTTTAAGCATGGAATAAGTTATCAAGGCGAATCCTATATCTATACCGTCGTCGCAGTGGACGACTCAAAGCTCAGCTTCATGATCGAGAACAGCAGTTACAGATCGGCATCCCGGCAGCCGGGAGTAGGTCTTGAGAATGTCAAAAAAAGACTTCAGTTGCTCTATCAGGATCAATTTACGCTCCATCTGGAGGATACCAACGAAAAATACAAAGTAATTCTGACAATTCCGTTAACAGCATGATCCGTTGTATTGCCATAGATGATGAACCTCTTGCCCTGTCTCAGATTACCGGGTACATTGAAAAAACCTCTTTTCTTGAACTGGGCGCTTCCTGCCATAATGCCCTCCAGGCTATGGATATCCTGACAAAGGGAGGTATCGATCTTATTTTCGTGGATATTAACATGCCCGATTTAAGCGGGATGGATCTCGTGAAATCGCTCACCCAAAAACCACTTGTCGTCTTTACGACAGCCTATTCCGAATACGCGCTGGAAGGTTTCCGGGTCGATGCCCTGGATTATCTGTTAAAGCCGATCAGCTACGCGGATTTTTTTAAATCGGCCACCAAGGCACTCCGCTCTTTTGAAGTCATGACCGGTAAAGAAAACGGGGCGGAAAGTCAGCATCTATTTGTCAAAACCGATTATAAAATGGTACAAATCGATATCAATACGATTACGCATATCGAAAGCCAAAATGAATACATCAGGATCTTCTTCGAAAACGAAAAACCGATTATGACGTTACTGAGCATGAAATCGATCGGGGAACGGCTTCCCGCCGACCGGTTTATGCGGGTTCACCGCTCCTATCTTGTGAACTTAAAAAAGATTGCCATAGTCACAAAAAGCTCGGTGATGATCGGGAAACATCATATTCCCATTGGGAACCAGTATAAAGAAAACATTCACGCTTATATTGACAAGAACTCACTGATGAGGGAGTAGGCTTATTAAAAAAATACGCGAATTTTTGATGTTGTTTCCTGCGCTTCTGAAAAGCTATCTTGACGGGGTGGTTAATGACAGTGATCCCCTGGCAATGAATGATATTTACGTTTTATCGCTGCGATATCACTATCCCCAAAAGTAGTCCTTGTTTTATATCGTTAG
>CAZOYZ010000888.1:0-1790 GCA_964584045.1 uncultured Prolixibacteraceae bacterium
GGGCGTGTGGGGTAACCGACCCCTTTGGAAATACCTGGTGGATCACATCGGTTATTGAGCAATAGCAGTACTGGCAGTCGCGGAAATTCAGTACTCGCCGGGATGCTCCGTGATTTCCAGGTCGGTTGGTACTACCACCCAGTGCAGTTGTTGAAGGGGCTTACGGGTGCGGATCCCGATGACGCCAAACACGGCTTGCCCCGGACGATAGATCATGGAGTTGACCTGGAATTTCTTCAGTTCTTTGCTTAAGTTGAAGTTGGCCGTTTTGCGCTTCTTTTCCTCTGAATCTGCAACGATCGCGGAGATTAATGGTGGATCTTCGTCCAGATAAACATCGTTGTAACGATCATCGTCATCTTCTTCGAGCTCGTTCCAGAAAATCGATTCGATCATCATGAACGGGATTGTCAGGAACAAACCGGGTGAATGGCGCTGCCGAATTTTCCGGGCAAGCCATTCATTCTGCACGATTTCGATCGGTTTGTCACCATCGAAGAGCTGCAACTGAGTACCGTGGATCGGCCGTTCGCCGTTGTTTATCACTTTTACAGCGATCACCTCGATGTTTTTTCTCCTGGCCCAGCGGCCGGCGCGCTTGTTGCCCGTCCGCTCCAGTACCTGGTCCGTGTAGCTGAAATCAAGTACCGTGTCGAACTGACTTGTTTGAAAGGGCCAGTCGCGAATGCCGGCGATCGGTTTATGCCGGGTGGCGCATGAACAGAACGCGAAAAGGCAAAAGAAACAGCTTACTTTCCAGGGTGTCATAATTCTTTATAAAATAATTGTAAAGTTATGACATTTTCATCCCTTCTGATGTTTTGGCGATGGGGTGACCGATCAAATTAGTTCAGCCTTTTCCGGGCGGAGTTTTCGATCAGGCTAACCTGGCTGTCGGGATTGTCAAGGACGATGACGTCGCCAACATCGTCGATCACTTCGTCGATCAGCCCGAATTCACGGGCTTCATGGGCGTTCATGAATTTGTCGCGCAGAAAGAATTCTTCGATCTCTTTCCAGCTATGGCCGGTTTGCCTGCCCATGAGATGAAAGATCTGGGTCTGCAGCCGTTCCTGCTCGCGCGTGGCAATGCGTACATCTTCGGTGTATCCCTGCGTTCCTCCGCCGGTGGGATGCATGTGGATGGTGGAGTGGGGAAGGGCAAAGCGTTTGCCTTTTTCGCCTGAACTGAGCAGGAAGGTCCCCATGCTTCCGGTGAATCCTACCGAATAGGTTGAAACGGGCGCCGACATCATCTTCATGGTATCATAAATAGCCAGCCCGGCATAGACGCTTCCGCCCGGACTGTGAATGTACAGGTCAATGCCGCGGGCACTGTCCACACTGTTGAGGTACAGCAACTGGGCGACCACCACATTGGCTACGGCATCGTTGATCGGCCCTCCCAGAAAGATGATGCGTTCCTTCAGCAGCCTGCTGTAAATGTCATAGGCGCGTTCGCCGTCACCGGCATTGTCGATGACCATCGGTATCAGATTTCCCTGGATCATACGCCCTCCTGTTTAAAAAGTTGATAGACCTGCTGTTGATAAACGGCTTTCCCCGGATCGCCGAAAACTTGCTGATGGATTGCTTCAAGTTCTTCCTTCAGCTTTTTGCGGTGGTACATCCTGACAAGGGCGTATGCTGTTTTCTGCGCACGCACATCGATCCGCAGCCCGGGATTAACCAGCAACTGGGCTTCAAACAGAAATTTCTCCGCAGGGCTCATTTTACCCTGCAGGTATTTTTCGATGATCCGGGTATTATTGGATGAAGTCGTCATAATG
>CAZOYZ010000889.1:0-1788 GCA_964584045.1 uncultured Prolixibacteraceae bacterium
CTCCGAATAAGGTGAGAGGCTTACCATGTTCAATCCGTGTATATAGCCATCAAGCATGACGTTCAACGGGTTGACCATATCCATCTGAGCCTTCCCCTTTAAAACACCGGTCTCATTCAGCGACATGCTAAACTCCATGGGGATCCTCGTGGCATCATCACGAAGATCTTTCATCGTAAAGTCCAGGTTGGTCACGTCGAAATGGAACGGACGGTGAAGCGTCCGGTCGGCAAAAGCCATACTCCCTGCCTTCACATCCAGGTTCCTGATGGAATAATGGACTTCTGCACTGTCTGAGCCGGACGAAAGCGTGTCGGCAAAATAAGGAGCCAGCAGCTTTTCCATATTGGTACCTTCCCGATCAAGAATAACGTTCATCATGGGCTCTTCCACCTGAATATCGGCAAAACAAAAATTCCAGCGGGCAATGTCGAGCGAATCCAGTTTTGTCCAGGCCTTTTTTGCTGACAGAACTACCGCCTCATCAGCACCCGTCATACTAAAATCATTTAAAGTGCCCTCACCAAATACCTTTACGTTCACCGGATTTTCCATTTCACCCGAAATAACGACGTCCGAAGTCAGCAATCCTTTGACGGAACCTGCATCGACATACGATTTAAAATAACCAGCAAACGGTTCAATATCAATACCTTCTGTTTTCAAATTGACCATGTAGCGTCCTGCCGCCTGATCCACGTCACCGCCGATCGTCACTTTCCCGCTTTCACCCAAAACAAAATCTACCCCTAACGTGGAATGGCTGTTATCCCACGCAATCTCGGGGATCTTCAAATTCAACTGCTTCAATTCGGAAACGCTGGAAACTGTTTCGTCCTCATACCGGACATACCCTTCGCTGATATTGAGATTTTTCACGACATATTTGACCGGTTCCTCATCTCCGGCAACAGTCCCTGAGGTATCGGACGAACTCATCAAATCACTGAAATTAAACCCTGAACCGGAATAGAGAACAGATATGGACGGCCTTACCAAAAGGATCTCTGAGAACTTGTACTCTTTCTGTAAAAGCCTCCAGGGATCAAAATTGATACGCAACTCATCAAAGTGAATAAAAATATCTTTTTTATTCAGTTCATACAGATCAAAGTTCAGAGCGGTAACGCTGATCCGTAAATAATTGACCTTCAGCTTCTCGAGCGCAATTCTCCGGCCTGTGATCTCTTCACCGTGATTAATCAGGTAATTCCTGGCTATGCCTGGCAGCAACACAAGCATTAAAACGATAAGAAAAAGGGCGATTCCGGATATCAAATACCTTTTCTTTAGCCGATTTTTGTTTTTTTTCTTCATGGTTTTATTTTTTCAGTTGACGCTTTCACAATTTTCAGGAAAATCGCGCAGGCTCCTCTGATCCGTTTCACGATCGTGACATGATCCGTTATACATTCTTCCTGTAAATTAATATTTTATCGATCCTGTTCCCGTCCATGTCGACCACTTCGATCGTATAATCCAGATAGTCAATTTTATCGCCGGTTTTGGGTATATTATCGATTTGCTCAAAAATGAAACCGGCAACAGTAGAGTAATCGATCTTATCAAAATCGATCGTGAAATTCTCGATGATCTCGGTTAACGTTTCGATGGGAGCATCGCCGTTTACCAGGACAGACTGATCATCCCGTTTAAAAATATCAGGTTCGTAGGTCTCTCCTTCATCAGGGATCTGGCCCACGATGTTTTCAATGATATCGTGCAGGGTAATAATCCCTTCCAGACCGCCATACTCATTTACCACAATGCAAATATGGATCTTCCGTA
>CAZOYZ010000890.1:0-1784 GCA_964584045.1 uncultured Prolixibacteraceae bacterium
GCACCTTTTCAACTGGCAGATTACCAACGCTGGTATAAAAAGCTAAATATAAAAACAACAGTTCGTTAGAAACAATGTTAAATAATTTAAAATCAATGAAATAAACGGTTTAAAACAGTGCTGGGCTGGTACTGGTCGGGTTGTGCGGGAAAAGCCAAATGGGGGCTTGAGATCGGCGGTATTGCCGCTATTGATATCGACAACCATAATGCTTTCCATCGGACAGGTATTGGAAGTTTTTGTTCCTCAGGCCAAATTATGGTTGCCCGATTCACCATTCTTTTACAACATGAAGGTGTCGCTGATCAGCAATGGTAAAGTTACGGACGAGGCCGATAGTTACTTTGCCATGCGTAAAGTGTCTGTGGAACGCGATGAAAAAGGGATCGTCCGTCTGCAGTTGAACAACAGGGACCAGTTTATGTTTGGTCCGCTTGACCAGCGATGGTGGCCGGACGGGTTGTACACGGCCTCCACCGACGAGGTAAGTGCTCTCTTTTGCTTTTAGTTTTAAAAACTATTGATTTTAAACAATATATGGGCTTTATTGGCTCATTTAATAGAAATTATTTACGTATAAAACAAAAAATGAAAAACGGATTTTATCCTGCTTTAGGGACACCTGTCGATAGTGATGGAAGACTTGTTGTGAAGAGTTTCAACCGGCAGGTTGAGCTTATGATCGAATCAGGGGCAAAAGGGCTCCTGTGCATGGGATCAATGGGAAATATGGCGAGTGTAAGGGACAGGGAATACCCCGGAATTGCCCGGCAATGTTCCGAAGTCGTTTCCGGTCGACTTCCAGTGATGGTAGGGGTCATGGATTGTTCGGTTTCAAGAGTCAACGATAGGATTGAAGCATTGGAAGGTATTAAAATAGATGGTGTGGTCACTACTGTGCCTTTTTATTTTAAAGTGAATCCAGGAGAAAGCATTCGTTTCTTTACCTTATTGGCAAAAATATCAAAATACCCTATTTATATATACGATTTGCCATCGGTCACCCAATCTCCTGTTACAGCCAGGATACTGAAGAGCCTTGTCGGGATACCCAATATCAAAGGAATTAAAACCGCAAACCTGGCTTTAATTCTTGATATGCAACGAAATAATTGCATACACGATGATTTTTCCGTTTTTTATAGCGGATTGGATTTATTTGACATCGCCCTGCAATGCGGAATAAGCAAAAATTTGGATGGCATGTTTACCTGCACACCGATGAATTCAAAAAAACTTTATGAAGAAATAAGTCGGAGCAGTCTGGAAACAAAATCGGAATACCTGAAAAACATCCTTGAATTGCGTAATTTATTTTTGAAGGAGAATATTTTTTCGGCCTATTCATATGCCATGGAGCTATTGGGGTGTCCGGGAAATTATCAGGCTGATTACGACACCCCGGTTCCAGAAAAGTTGAAAGAGGAAATCTTCAACTGTATGAAAACAATAAAAGAAACGTAAATTCCCATCCGATGTCGTTTAATTAGGGAAATCTTCTGAAAGGATTGATTTTATTAGTTTTTTTGGATAGAAAAGTTCTTTGAAAAGTTTATGCTGTGGTCAAGCAGGGATCGAGTGCAGCGCATATCTACGGCAAGCGCTGTTTCGGAGCCGAAGGGGCCCCACGACGGTCAACCCTGCTGGGAGCATAGTCCGGGAGAGTGGTCAGTAATCAGAGCGTCGCATTAAAAGTCCCAAGTTTCTTCCGGGTTTGCCCGCGGATTTCGTTTTATGGCAGTTTTTGTCGGATAGTTGTCATTGCAGACAAATTTGGATCCTTG
>CAZOYZ010000891.1:0-1773 GCA_964584045.1 uncultured Prolixibacteraceae bacterium
AAAGGATCTTTTGGAAATCTTTATCGGTCAGCAATATCGAAATGTCTCCCGTTCTTTTCATGGTGCAAATCAAAAAACGATTTGCTATCATAGAGAGAGAAATCACAAAAGCATCATCAAATTTTTACATCTTTTTCTAAAAATTTATCCTCATACTCCCATATCGTCTTTAGAATGATGGTTCGGATCTTGGGATGCCCCGGAAAACCTGATCCTCTCATCCTGTTTCAGATGATCAGGATCATAATAATCGTTTAACCAGGAATTATCCGTTCTGAGACACAATAAACTGCCGGCGCCGGTCCCTTTCTTGTTTTCATTATAACGAAAACGATAATGATCGTACAGCCGCATCATCTCACAGAAATAGGTATCGGCCACCTCAGTGTCTCCTTTGATCACGACAAAATTCTCATCGTTTCTGCAGGAAGCAGGCTCGCTGAAGTTATGTGATCCCACGACAACTGTCGGATGATTGGTCGTGAAATCGGTAATCATCGTTTTCAGATGAATATAGATCGATCCCTTTTGCTTTTTTGTGCTTTCCCTGAGAAAACCTTCCAATCCTCCCTTCAGGAAAGCAGGAGCTGTAAAAGAATGGTTCCGGTGAAAGCCCGTGATCGTCGTGGTGCTGTTTTGCAATCCAAAGCGGCAAACCTTTGGATTATTTGCTTCCAGAGCTGCAGTGATGCGGTCGTGCAATTTGAAAGCTGAACAAATAAAAACTTCAGAAGAAGCATTATTCAGGATCCCTTCCAAAAGATCAATATCGATGTAATGCATCCTCGGACTGAATGACTGAAACAGTTTTTTGTCCTTATTCAGGGGATGATTGGCATGGATGTACCTTTTAGTGTCACCATAACCTTCGCTGACAAGCAATTGCTTATAAAGGTTCTCATATTCCTTTGCCAGATCCTTATCAAAAATGATATGTACCACGTTCGCCTGCCGCCACAGGCCATTGGGCGTAAAGTTGGCAGTGCCGGTCAGCACAGCCTGGGGGATGTAGACTCCTGATGCATCTTTTTTCTTCAGAATGATGAATTTCTGATGGAACAACCCGGTTGTAGGCCTGGCTCTTTTATATTCATCAGCGATCGGTTTCAGATGCGCTGCGTTTGCAAGCGTTTGCTTGTCGCCTGGCTGCCCGTGATAAATGATGCTGATCCTGACACCTTTTCCCGAAAGTTTTTTTAGCAGTTCCACGAAACCATCATACTCAAATTCAAATAATGCCAGATCCAGTGCATATTCCTCATTTTTTGCCTTTTTCATGAATTTTTCGATATGCTGAAGCATACCACGGGTAAGCCAATTCCGGGCTTCCATATGCAGAGGATCGGTTTCGTCGTCCGGATTGGTCTCTCCAAACCTTCTGGAATAGGCCTGACTTGCCGCTACCGCCCGGTTAAAAACAATCCGGTGCTTTCCACGATCGATGGATTCCGTCTTTACCGTCACTTCAGGTCCCTGAACATAGGTCAGATCGCCCGGGCTTCCATACACCGCCTGAATTTCATAGGAATATCCGGTAGCGGGATAAACAGAATAATCGGACCATCTGAATTTCTGTATGGGAGCCACATTTGAATTGACAGGCTTCAAATCGACTGGTTCACCCGGAAATTTGAGCAAGCCCTGTAACCATTTCCATTCTTTATCTCCGACCTTCCTTCTGACCGCAAAACCCAGTAAACCTTCCTTAAGTTCATCGGAAACATTAAATGCAAGAAGAATTCCCGTAGTTCCGGCATATGCCTTTAAGGTAAT
>CAZOYZ010000892.1:0-1767 GCA_964584045.1 uncultured Prolixibacteraceae bacterium
GCTTGGGAACACGTATTTGCAGGATACAGAGCACATCCACACCAACTGGCAAATGGTGAAAGAATACCCGCTGTCGAAAGATTTACTGGCTATGTCGAGGGTCTTTACCGATCCGGGCAGCGAGCGTCTGACCATTGCAGCCAAAGGCGCCCCCGAAGCTATTTTCGATTTATGCCACCTTACGGACGAAGAAAAGAGCGGGTATGCGGACGCAGTGTTACAAATGGCATCGTCCGGGCTGAGGGTACTTGGGGTTGCCGGATCGCTTATCGAAAACAAGCATCTGCCGAAGATCCAGCATGACTTTGATTTTGAATTCATCGGATTGATCGCTTTGTCCGACCCTATTCGGAAAACAGTCCCGGAGGCTGTTCGTGAATGCGATCGTGCAGGGATCCGTGTCATCATGATCACCGGCGATTATCCGGTAACAGCAATGAATATTGCCCGTGAAGTCGGACTGAAGAACCATCAGGTCTGCATCAGCGGTCCTGAGCTTCAGAAAATGAGCGAAGTTGAACTCTGCCGGCGAATCAGGGAAGTGAATGTATTTGCCCGCGTGGTGCCGGAGCAAAAGCTCAAGATTGTCAATGCATTAAAACAGAACAACGAAATCGTTGCAATGACCGGCGATGGCGTAAACGATGCACCGGCGCTGAAAGCGGCCGACATTGGCATCGCCATGGGCGATAAAGGGACCGACGTAGCCCGTGAAGCCTCGTCGCTCGTGCTGATGGATGATAATTTTTCCTCGATTGTAAGCGCGGTAAAAATGGGAAGGCGTATTTTCGACAACCTGCAGAAAGCACTTAGCTATATTTTTGCCATCCATGTGCCTATTGCCGGACTGTCGCTTATTCCTGTTTTCTTTGCCCGCTGGCCGCTGTTGCTTTGGCCTGTGCATATTGTCTTCCTTGAACTGATCATCGATCCCGCCTGCTCCATTATTTTTGAAGCCGAGAAAGAAGAAAAGAATATCATGAACCGTCCTCCAAGAAATATTCATGAACCATTTTTCGGGGCAAAGAAGATCTGGTTGAGCTGTTCTCAAGGGATCGGGATATTGCTCATTGTGTTCGCCGTTTATTGGGTTGGCCTGAAGATGGGGTACTCCGAACGGGAAGACCGCGCTTTGGCTTTCACCACCCTCATTACGGCAAATATCATGGTTATCTTATCAAACCGCTCGTGGACGAGGAATATTTTTCAGATCCTACGCACTTCAAATAAAACCGTTAAATGGGTCATCGGTGGGGCTGTATTCTTCCTGATTCTGGTCTTGAACGTACCTTTTCTGCTCAACCTGTTTCAGTTTGAAAAAATCAGCTTATGGGAAACACTGGTCTGCATTGGGTTTGGCGTGGCAAGTATGATCTGGTTTGAGCTATATAAGGTTTTCAATCTGCCTGAAGAAGGAAGAAGGTGATAATTTTATTAAAAGATGATTACTATGTTTTGTCCATAGACCTCCCGGGAATTGGGACCTCTGTACCAATTAGCAAATCTGACATATCCACTTTGGCCGTCGCCGCCGGTGCCATATTAGCGATGCTGGCCGACACGATGATTCCTGAAGCATTTGAAAAAGGTCATAACCTCACCGGATTCACCGCGGTTATCGGCTTTTTAATCGCCTTTATCCTTTCGAAGCTTTCAGAGCAAATGGGATAAGTAAATCAATTCATTCTCAATCCAATACCACAGGTACCGGTGCTTTGCCGTCCCATTTTGTCCGGAGTGTTTTACCGTTATCCGTTTTTACGGTAA
>CAZOYZ010000893.1:0-1760 GCA_964584045.1 uncultured Prolixibacteraceae bacterium
GGGAGCTGCTACCTGAAGATCCTCTTTAGGGGTTTTATTTTTTTTCCAAAACATATGATAACCTAAAAGCTTCATTACTTACTTCAACTAAATCAGGGCTTTCGTTATATTTTTTCCATTCGATTCATCTGCCCCGGACTGTTTCTTTTTTGCCTTCAAAATTGTATTTAAAAGAATGAAACTTGATTTACAGTGTTCTCTTCAACAAAAATATGAAAAATATTTGCAATCTGCGGTGCGTAATTTATTTTATTCATTTTTATTTGTAATACCGACAACCGGCTGAATATCAGTAAAATGCTTATAAACATGATGTTTTCTTTCCATTCGGCTGAGCCATACTCAAAAATGGTGCCATTAATGGTGAACGTTTTTGCCGCCGGCGGGAAACGGAGCCGGTGAATAGCGGGATCAAAAAAAGAGGATGTTTCAAAATGGTTGGGTGTGGCATGGTCCGGCCCATCAAAAGCGAGGATGCGGGACTAAAAGTTTCTGATATAAATGTATCTTTGCGGGACACCGATTTGTCAACTGAAGCAGAATTCATGGATGGGGATCAGGACAAAAAATTGATTGAGCGGTTAAAGGAGGGGTCAAAGGAAGCCTATCACCGGTTGTTTGAAGACTATGGTCCGAGAATACATGCCTTCGCTTTTTCTTATCTGCGAAATGATGCCGATGCAGAAGAACTTCTGCAGGAGGTATTTTTAAAGCTTTGGGAAATAAGAGGTAGTCTTGATGCAACCCGGAGCATTAAATCCTTTTTGTTTAGGATCTGTATTAACCTGATCTATGATTTTATCCGGCGGAAGAACATCGAAAGAGCTTACCTTGATCATTCCGGCGGTAATTTTCAGCTTCATTCGGATAGCACCTGGCAGGATGTCATTTATCATGATATGCTTGAACATTTGCAACAGCTGGTAAATTCGATGCCCGGGCAACGTCAGCGGATTTTCCGGCTGAGTAGGGAAGAAGGCCTGTCGAACGGGGAAATTGCCCGGAAGCTTGGCTTATCTCAAAGAACAGTCGAGAATCATCTGCATCTTGCCGTTTCCTGGCTGAAAAAGAAGCTCGGTACCGGTTCCTTGCCTGCTTTGCTGATCTTTTTTCTTCATTGTACGTAAAAATCAGATGTTTAAGATCTCAAAACAAAAAAAATTACTTTGGATTGAGTAGTTTGATGGAGCTGTTCGTATTACTGCCAAACGAACAGAAGGAAATGCATGATTCTATCAGTCATATCGTCGAACAAGGCAAGTCGGAACAGGCTACCTCTGAGGAAAGACAAAAGCTTTTGGCCTTATTTCATGAGCCGGAAATCGAGTTTGAGCTCAAAAGTCATCTGTATGAAGATTTGGATCAGAGGAGAGTTGTTTTGCATAACACGCTTTTTTTTGAAAGAATCTTTGAGAAATTCTGGGAGAACCGGAAGACCGAAGATTTGGCGAGAACCGGTAGAGTCCGTATTTTTTATCGTTTGGCGCAGGTGGCGGCAATACTTGCCGTTGGGTTATTCCTGGGTTACGTTCTGAAGTCGGTCAGCCCGGCTGTTTCACCTGTTTATTACACTTCAGTTGCTCCAAAGGGGTCTGTTTCTGAAATGTTTATGCCCGATGGAACCCATGTTTTTTTAAACTCCGGGTCAGAAATAAAATATTCGGTCGAAGGCAGTAAGGGTATTCGCGAAATATTTCTGGAGGGTGAAGCCTTGTTCGAGGTGGCAAAAATGAACGGAAAGCCATTTCTGGTGCATACGC
>CAZOYZ010000894.1:0-1757 GCA_964584045.1 uncultured Prolixibacteraceae bacterium
CAAACCTGTATTACTTGCATACTCCCGATTGGGGGAAGAACTGGTATAATGCTTTTGGAGAAAAAGTCGAACTTCCATTGACGGAGATCAAAAATAAAGCTCTTGTAAAGGATTATGAAAGCGAAGGGTTGTTATGCTACACGCAAGATCTGACATTCGACAAAAAAGGAAATCCTGTGATCATGGTAACAAGTAGTAAAGGATATGAATCAGGCCCGGTAAACGGACCCCGGAAATGGGAAATTTTCCATTACACGGGAAGGAACTGGGAAAACCACGTGGTAACCACCTCCGATAATAATTATGATATGGGTTCGGTATATATAGAATCCCGAAAGAACTGGCGGGTTATCGGTCCTACCGAAATGGGTCCACAGTCATTCAATCCCGGAGGAGAAGTTGCGATATGGGTAAGCCATGACGGAGGTAAAAGCTGGCAATTGGAAAAACAACTGACCCGAAACAGTCCGATGAACCACACTTTTGTCCGCAGACCGGTCAACGTGAATGATGAATTTTATGCCCTTTGGGCAGACGGTCACGGGCGGAAGCCTTCAGAGTCAAGTATATACTTCTGCAACAAAAAAGGGGACGTATTTAAGCTTCCCCGGGAAATAGAAGCAGGAAGCCACACGATTGTCCCCGGAATATTCAAAAGTGCTGATTAATCAGATATTATTAACAGATTAAATACATGAAGGAGTTTAATATGGACAAATATAAAATCATGAAAGATAAAAGAGAAGGGACAGCTTTTCCCTTCATCGTTTTGATGGTCGTGGCCGCATTTTATACAAGTCAGGTGGCTGCAACAGGTAAAAGGCCGCAAGGGGAAATGGAGCAGGGGATTTCAGGGCAAAAGCGCGTATTAACATTGATGGAACAGGTGGCTGATTGGCAAACTGAAAACCATCACCTGTCAAAACGTCACGATCTGGAGTGGACCAACGCCACCTTTTATACGGGGTTAATGGAGCTGTCGAGGATTTCTCTGGATACGACTTACCGGCAATGGTTGCTTAATATGGGGTGGAAATACCAATGGCAACCGTATTTCAGAATGTACTTGGCTGATGACCTGGCGGTTTCGCAGATGTACCTGGAAATGTACCTGGAGGAAGGCGATAAGCGAATGCTGGAACCCACCTGTGCACGGACCGAATGGGTGATCAGGCATCCATCTGTTTCCAATTTATTGTATGAAAAGGATAGCTATTTAACGATGGAACGCTGGTCATGGTGTGATGCCCTGTTTATGGCCCCGCCCGTTTACGTTCAGATGTATAACATCACCAAAGATGTCAGGTTTCTGGACTTCATGAATCGGGAATACAAGATGACTTATGATTTGCTTTATGACAAAGAAGATCAGTTGTTTTACCGGGATCACCGTTATTTTGATCAGCGTGAGAAAAATGGAGAAAAAGTCTTCTGGGGTCGCGGCAACGGTTGGGTGTTGGCAGGTTTGGTGAAAATTCTCAAAGAATTGCCGCAGACGAGCCAGTCCCGTATTTTTTACGTAAAACTGTTCGTCGAGATGTGCAAAAAAGTGAGTACTTTGCAGGATCAGAAGGGCTACTGGCATGCCAGTATGCTGGACCCGGGCAGTTACCCGAACCCGGAAACCAGCGCCAGCGGATTTTTTGTGTATGCACTGGCATACGGGATCAATTCCGGATTGCTCGGGAAGGAAGTCTATTTGCCGGTAGTCTTAAAAGGCTGGCAGGCACTTGAAGATGCTGTTGCTCCTGATGGAA
>CAZOYZ010000895.1:0-1757 GCA_964584045.1 uncultured Prolixibacteraceae bacterium
GTTATCCGAGTTATGGGCTGAGCCCGTATACACAAACGATCGAATCGGTCATTGGAAACCCTGACCTTCACTGGGAAAAATCGACGAAGCATAACCTGGGGATCGAGCTGGGGCTGCTGAACATGTTCACGGTGAATGCCGATTTCTTTACCGACCATCGAGAGGATGTTTTTATGAGCGCCAGTCAGCGGAATATTGTCGCTTATTTTGGGGCGCTTCCTGTGGCTGCGAATCTGGGTGAGACCAAGACAAAGGGGTTTGAGCTGGAAGTGAAATTCCAAAAAACAACGAAGCGGGGTCTGAATTACTGGGCGGAATGGGCATATACGCGCGCCATTGATGAAGTGATCTATATGGAAGACCCGGAATTGTTGCCTGCTTATTTGAAAAAAGCCGGTTTCCAGATCGATCAGACTACAGCTACTCTGCACGACGGGTTTATCAACAATTGGGATGATGTGTATTCGTCAACCTCGTACGCATCACTGAGCAACAGCTACAAATTGCCGGGCGATTACCGGATCATCGATTTTAATGGTGACGGACAGATCGACCAGGACGACTCCGCGCCGTACGGATACCCGTTGCGTCCGCAAAACACGTATAATTTTGAATTAGGATTTAATTACAAAGGATTCAGTGCGTATGTCCAGTTCTATGGCGTGTATAACGTCACGAGGAATGTTTATCTGACCCCATGGTCTGACGAAGGTACTTATTCGCTGGCGTATGACATGTTTTCAGATTACTATACCGCTGAAAATACCGATGCATCCTTTAGGGGTGGCAGGTTTGGATCACGCGATCAAAGTTATAATGGCACGTTCTTTTTATTTGACGGATCCTACCTAAGGCTGAAAACAGCCGAAATTTCCTACCAGTTTACGGGACCCTGGCTAAAGAGCTTTGGGCTTAGCTCGGCCAGGCTTTATCTCAACGGGAATAACCTGTGGTTCTGGTCCGATATGCCCGACGACCGGGAAAGCAATACCTCAAGGGTGACTTATCCGACTTACAAGCGGGTGAACCTGGGCGTAAACCTTAATTTTTAACCGATAAAAGACAGGATAATGAAAACAAGATATCAAATAAAACTGCCGGTAATCCTTGTATTGGGCCTTTTCTTGTTTGCCTCGTGCGAAGATTACCTGGATAAGTCGCCCGAGCTCAGTATTACCGAAGCGGATGTTTTTTCCAAATTTGCGACGTACCAGGGATACGTGGAAAACATTTACCAGAACGTCCCGCAAGTCGACATGGGAACTGCCGGTGGAGGCGATTTTAACTGGAATTACGGGGATGATGTACTGATGACAGGCGCTTCTTTCCTCTGCAATCATTTTGATTCCGGTAACAGCTGGCGTTGGCAAACAACAAGTTATAGTCCTTACGCGGGGGATATTAGCCAGCAAATCGGAAATGCCGAGAACAAGAAAGACCAGGGTAAAAAAGGATGGTGGCACAACGGATGGTTAGGGATCCGGCTTTGTAATGTGGCGTTGTCCCACCTTAAAGATCTTCAGGTTGCCGGTTCTGAGCAGTTGCTTACTGAACAGCGCAACCTGTTGGAAGGACAGGCCCGCTTTTTCCGCGCATTTTTCCATTTCCACATTTTGAGGTCGTTTGGCGGGATTGCATACATTGATACGGTGTTTGCGCCTTCCGATAAGATCCGGCTTCCCCGTCTTTCGTATTATGAAACGGCCATGAAGGTGGCTGAAGATCTGGAAAAAGCAGCCGGGTTGTTGCCGGTGAAC
>CAZOYZ010000896.1:0-1753 GCA_964584045.1 uncultured Prolixibacteraceae bacterium
TTGAATTGAAAAATGACCAAACAGAAATGAAACAAAATAATTTAAAACCCGGCATGATTTCAAATAGGTTGAAACCAGGCAAAGCGAACCTGGAGGTATTCGCCGAAACACTAACAGGGCTCGCTGAAAAAAGCACATCTATTTTTGCGGTTACCAGCGACTCGAGGGGATCGGGAAAGCTGACCGGATTTGGTGAGCGGTTTCCCGGTCAATTGGTCGAGGTAGGTATCGCCGAACAGAATCTGGTGGGCGTGGCTGCAGGTCTGGCATCAACAGGAAAAAAGGTCTTTGCGGTCTCCCCTTCCTGCTTCCTGACCACGCGCTCGCTGGAACAAATCAAGAACGACGTGGCTTATTCCGGCCAACCGGTTGTGTTGGTCGGCATCAGTGCAGGGGTCAGCTACGGAGCGCTGGGATCAACGCATCATTCGCTTCATGATGTGGCAGCGCTCAGGGCCATCCATAATATACAGATCGTTATCCCGGCCGACAATTTTGAAGCCCGGCAGGCCGTTCTGGCTGCTGCAGAATCGGCAAAGCCCGTATTTATCAAGTTCGGGAAAAAGCCAATGCCTGATCTTCCCCGGATTGCTATGGATTTTTCAATCGGAAAAGCTTCCGTCATCCGGGAGGGAGAAGATGCGGCGTTTATTGCCTGCGGCGAAGCGGTGCTCCCGGCATTCGAGGCAGCACAATTGCTTGAAGAACACGGTTACAGCGCCAGAGTGATCAGCATGCATACCCTAAAACCGCTTGATGATCAGGTGGTCATTGACACGGCCAAAAAATGCAAAGCAGTGATCACGGTCGAAGAACACAGCGTAAACGGAGGATTGGGTGAAGCCTGCGCATCACTGCTCATGCAGAAAGGGATCCCGGTCGCCTTCAGGATTATTGGCATTCCCGACGAAGATACCGTTACCGGATCACAAACCGAGATTTTCAATCACTACGGAATCTCCGGACAAGGATTATTCAACACGGCTTTAACCCTCATGAAAAAGGATTAGGTTTCGGTGACTTACCGGCTAAATGAAGGGTACCTGATGTCTTACCGGCTTATGAACAGGATCTCAGGTTTTTGTCCGGAAGCATTCAGCCGGATTCGTTTTCCTCCGGAAAGTTTTTGTGCTTTCCCGATTGTTTTTCCGGTCGCCGGATCGATCCGATGAAGGACAAAACTTGCTTTTTCCAATGAAAGATCCGGTACGGAAGTCGATTCCCCGCTTACCCAGATGATGGCTTCGCCGTTATTATTTTTCAGCATATAAACTCCGTTCGCGGATTTTTCCACAGGTTGCATCGAGGAAGCCTTCTTCAGAAATTCCGGATGCTCTACAGGAGGGATCGGGGCGAGCGAACCGCCGCCCATAAACACGGCCCAGGCAAAGCCGGTGTACTGCCCTTCCGAATAGATCACCGCCTTATCCGGCCACGCTTTCCGGTATTCGCTTACCGCACGGTAAACCTGATCGAATGATCTTTTCCCGGGTTGTACCAGCCGCGCATGCTGACGGGGAGCGAGGTGCTGCCCTCCCTCAGGAGCATACAGGCTGCCGTCGTCGCGGTATGCCCACCGGCGGATATCGATCACATCGACGATCTCCGACCGTTGGGGGTCGGCCAGAATGGCATCCTGCACATCTTTGGTGACACTTAATCCGGTTATAACATCTGCGCCGGTCTCTTTTTCCCATTCGGCGATCACATCGATCCAGAATTGCACAAAATGCAAAGGGCCTGTATATTCTTC
>CAZOYZ010000897.1:0-1752 GCA_964584045.1 uncultured Prolixibacteraceae bacterium
TTGAAGATTATATCGCCGCGCTGCAGAAAGCAGCCGCAAACGCTGAATGATTCCAGCCGCACGTTTTGACAAAGGGCAATCCCTCCAGAGCAATTCAGGGGGGATTTTTTCATGTTCCAAAGAGACGAAAGCTTTGTGGATCGGGGTTTACACAGCCCCCATTTTGGTATAAAGTTTATTGAGCCCGCAAAGCCCGGAGAACTTTTCAAGGACAATGAACCCTCAGAAAAATATAAGGCTTTTTTGGGGTAAAAGGATTACATGGCAAATGAAAAAAACGAAACGATTACTCATGACATTACTGGCGCTGACTGTGCTTGCCACGGGTTCAGGCTGCGCCGTAGAACCGACATACAGCAGATATCGAAGCGATTTCATGGACACGTTCGATACCGTTGTCACCGTGATGGCATACGCGCAGTCGGACGCACAGTTCGACGAAATTCTGGCCATTGCGCATGACGAGTTTTTAAAAATGCACAAGCTGTTTGATATTTACCACAACTACGACGGAATCAACAATATCAAGACGATCAACGATAACGCCGGGATAAAACCAGTCATGGTCGATCCGCATATCATTGAAATGATCAAGCTGTCTAAGGAATGGTACCGGAAAACGGGCGGCGCTGTTAACATTGCGATGGGTTCTGTGCTTTCCATCTGGCACAATTACCGCGAGGCGGGAATTGACGACCCGGGCCATGCGCAGCTTCCGCCGATGTCCGGCCTTAAGGCTGCAGACGCGCATACCGATATCGACAGGGTCATTGTTGATGAAAAGTCATCCACGGTCTATCTTGAGAACAAGGAGATGAGCCTTGATGTGGGCGCGGTTGCCAAAGGGTACGCAACCGAAGTCGTTGCCGATCTGCTGACGGACAAGGGTTTTGACTCCGTTCTCATCAGCGCCGGAGGCAATGTGCGGGCCATCGGTATGCCCAAAGACGGTGTGCGCAGCAAATGGAGCGTGGGCATCAAGGATCCGGACAGCCCGCTGCAAGGCTCGACGGATGAGGAAAACCTGCTGGATGTGGCCTATGTGACTAACATATCGGTGGTATCGAGCGGCAGTTACGAGAGGTTTTACGTAGTGGACGGCAAAGCCTGGCATCATTTGATCGACCCGTCCACACTGATGCCCGCCGATTATTACAAGGCCGTTACGGTCGTGACGGAAGATTCCGCCGAGGCGGATATATTATCCACCGCGCTTTTCTTGATGCCTCCCGATGAAAGCCTTGCATTTGCGCAGGACATGGGCGTGGAAGCCTTATGGGTGATGCCGGATAACGAGCTGGTATACACGCCGGGCATGAAAGTTTTATTAAGAGACCTGGGCGGCGCATACTATAAATAGCGCGTCCGGCTATCTGTTTTTTATGCAGGATATATAAAATAGCGGTCACTCGGGCTTACCCGGGCCACCGCCTTAAAAATGTTAAAAGCAAATCGACTATTCCTCTTCCTGATCGTCGGTATCCGGTTGCAATGCAGACGGCTCTTCATCCGAAGCCGGGCTGTGCGCCAGAAAGTACTCATACAGATAGTTTGTATCAGTCATCCTCGTCCTCCCTGAATTCTAAAATATCACCAGGCTGGCAATCGAGCTCCACGCAGATCGCATTCAGTGTCGAAAAGCGTATGGCTTTAGCCTTCCCCGTTTTTAATATCGATAAATTGGCCTTCGTAATGCCTACCTTATCCGAAAGCTCATTGAGTGATATTTTCCTTTTTGCCATCATAACATCA
>CAZOYZ010000898.1:0-1746 GCA_964584045.1 uncultured Prolixibacteraceae bacterium
GTTTTAAAAAGAACTGTTTTATCATTTAATCTTTTATCGTATAGCCCAATGACCTTAAAAATGAGACTGTTTGCCGGATCGCTTCCTCATAAAAACCCTTGCCAAAGATCAGATAACCATGCCTGCCCCCTTCTTTAACAATCAGGTCACTTTTGATGGCCACATCCTTCTTCTAAGGTCGTCTGATTTAAAGGGCCAGGTTTACCGGCGAAACCTTCACTTCCCGGACTTTGATCGCTTTTCTGATTTCTCCTGCCTGGTTTTGATAGTTGAAATCAGAATAAATCACCATAAAACTGTCATCTCCCGTAACCAGCAGTTCAGTGTATCCGCACGAAACGGCTTGCCGATCGTTTTCAAAAGGGAGCATTTCAAACGGATCGCTCCATTTCTCTCCTTTCCCATCTATGCAAAAACGCAATTGTACCCCCGGACGCCCCGACGCCAGCGCGATCACTCCGTTCTTCAACTGTAACAGACGGGGCAACACGCCATTACGGGTAAAAGGCACCGGCCTGCTCCAGGTAACTCCCCTGTCGCAGGAACGGCTAAAATACATCGGACTGACACCCAACCCGTCCGAAGTCCGCAGCACGCAAAGGAACGAACTGTCGGAAAGGATTTCAAAAGCAGGTTCCCCAAACCCCCGGACAAGACGTTTGTCTCCGTTCGGATCCGCTTTAAGATCCGGTGAATAACCGATCCTGGAGAGGATCTTCCAGGTACGTCCCTGATCAGCGGAACGATAAAAAAAGACACCCGACGGGTCAACCTTACCATCTTCTTTCAAACAGAATCCGGGGTAAACACCTGCAATCACTGATCCGTCGGATGTCAGCTTCATATCACCCCACCACACCACAGGGAATAATCCCGAACGGCTGTAACGTACAGCCTGAGGATCATCCAGTACCGCGTGTTCCGTATTCCACTCCGTTTCCCCTTTCAGAAGGCGATCGATGTAAACTCCCTGGAGCTGTTCCGGGAGTTCACTTACCTTGTACAAATACGTGAATCCTTCCCTGTCAGGATGGGTTAACGAGGTTGCGACCGGTTTGGGCAGCCTCAGATCTGCGACTTTCAGGGCCGCAGGGGTATGTATTTTGATCCTGCTCCCGTCGGCGAAAATCAATCCCCCTCCAGCCGGCTCACGACCGGCAAGACTCCATGCTTTTCCACGGTCTCCTGAAACTGAAACCCCGCGGCTTGCTTTCCCGTAACTGCTTATATTATCCTCGGCCATATTCCAGGTAGCAATCACCTCATTGGCAAGGCCCCTGAAAAGATTCGGGAACTGGAAAAACCCCCATTTCTCCTCTTTTGTTGCCACATCCAGAACAACAGGTTCATTAAATTCAACGTTCAGCGCAATTTTTCCGGCCCGTTTATACGTGACATTTGCCGCACGATAAACCGGAATCCCCGGTTTTATTCCCGAAAATGGCGTATAGCCCGCCTCATCCCATGTTTGGCTGACAGGCCTGTTGCCGGTCAATGCAAATTTTTCGATATACGATAACGGGATTTTTGCCATATAAACAGATGTTTTTCCTTCATGCGAAGAATAATAGGAAACCCATAATTCTTTCCCCTCAAGCAACAGACCCGGATAACTGTTATCTCCGCCCGACGGCAATTCCACCACATTCCGGATCTCCTCTCCTTCCCTGTAAAGATAGATGGACGTTTTAGCCTGGTCCTTAAAATTAAATGAGCGCGTACCGATAAGATACCAGTCATCCTCAA
>CAZOYZ010000899.1:0-1744 GCA_964584045.1 uncultured Prolixibacteraceae bacterium
TTGTCATCGCTTCACCCGATGTAGGCGGAACAAAAAGAGCTAATACGTATGCCCGCTTGCTGGGTACCGACATGGTGATCTGTCACAAATCGAGGGCAAAGGCCAATTTCGTGGAAAGCATGACCCTGATCGGTGACGTGCGCGATAAAGACGTGATTATCGTAGACGATCTGATCGACACGGCCGGTACAATTACAAAAGCAGCGGGATTAATGATTAAAGAGGGCGCCAATTCCGTACGCGCCTTTGCTGCCCATGGCTTGTTATCGGAACCTGCCTACGAGCGAATTGAAAATTCCGCTCTGCAGGAAGTTTATTTTACCGACTCCATCCCTGCCAAAAATTCGTCACCAAAAATAAAATATATCTCTGTTGCCGATGAATTCGGGGAGGCTATCAAACGGGTATATAAAAATGAATCAATTAGTTCGTTATTTTATAAGTAAATTTATATATTTGCCACGCTTTTTCCGGACGGCATGATTGTTATGTATGCTGTTTGCCCTTTCCGCGGAAAGGGAGGACTGAGTACCATAATTAAAAATTTAAAGATCAGAAAATGAAATCAGTAGAAATCATCGGCTCAAAAAGGGCAGCCCTTGGCAAAAAAGACACCAAACGTTTAAGAGCAGCGGAATTGGTACCATGCGTTCTGTACGGAGGTGAAGAACCCATCCATTTTCAGACCAATGCGGCCGAATTCCGCAAAGTCATTTATACACCCAACGTGTATTTGATCGATCTGAACATTGACGGCGACAAATACGCTGCGGTGATGCAGGACGTCCAGTTCCATCCTGTTGAAGAACAAATTTTACACTGCGACTTTCTAAGAATATCGGACGACAAACCCATAAAAATTGAAGTACCGGTTAAAGTTGAAGGATACGCTGTCGGGATGCGCGCCGGCGGTAAAATGAAACTGAACCTGCGACGCCTCAAAGTCAGAGGCCTTGCAAAAAATATTCCCGATACGATCCAGATCAATATTGATGATCTTGATCTTGGACAGAGTATTAAAGTGGGACAGTTGAATATTGAAAACCTTGAATTCCTGAATTCCAAAGCAGTGCCTGTTGTCACCATTATGGTTACAAGAGCTGCGCGCGCTGCAGCGAGCGGGACACCCGCGAAGGAAGCTTAACACCGCTTGTTATGAAGTATCTGATAACCGGATTGGGAAATCCGGGTAAGGAATATGAAAATACCCGCCATAATATCGGGTTTAAAATATTGGACGCATTGGCTGGTGCGTCCAATATTGTTTTTAACGACAGGCGTTACGGCTATGTGGCCGAATACCACTACAAAGCCAGGACGTTTCTACTGCTAAAGCCAACCACCTACGTGAATTTAAGCGGAAGGGCCGTGAATTATTGGCTGAAACAGGAGAAAATTCCTCTTGAGAATCTGTTGGTCATTAACGATGATCTGGCGCTTCCCATGGGCACCTTACGACTAAAACCCAAAGGGGGAGACGCCGGACACAATGGTCTGAAAAACATCCACGAGGTTCTGGGAACAACCAGTTACGCCCGGCTTCGTTTCGGAATAGGGGCAGACTTCAGATATGGTCAGCAGGTGGATTTTGTTTTAAGCGGGTGGTCCAGGGAAGAGGAAGCAATCCTTCCGGAAAGGGTCGATATGTGTATCCGGATCATCCAAAGCTTTGGCACAATCGGAATAGAAAGGACCATGAGCGAATTTAACGGAAAATAATGATGGAAGATCAGGTTCGCATTGA
>CAZOYZ010000900.1:0-1740 GCA_964584045.1 uncultured Prolixibacteraceae bacterium
TGTCGAAACTTCAAATATATAAAGCCTCTGCAGGATCGGGAAAAACCTTCAGGCTGACCGTGGAATATCTGAAAATCGTACTTGACAACCACCTGAATTACAAAAATATATTGGCAGTCACTTTCACAAATAAAGCAACCACTGAAATGAAATACCGCGTGGTCAGGGAATTGTACCGCCTGGGACGCGGAGAACAGACTGCCTGCCTGGATACCTTGAAGGAGGAGATGGGATTGCCCGCCGAAGAAATTGCCGTCCGGGCACAAAAAAGTCTGAAAAGCATTTTGCATGACTATTCCCGCTTATCGATCAGTACGATTGACAGTTTTTTTCAACGCGTCATCAGGGCCTTTAGCAGGGAAATGGGGATCAACACTGCATGGCAGGTCGATCTGGATGAAGAACAGATCCTGGATGAAGCCGTGGATGAATTATTGTTGTCGATCGAGCAAGACCGGGAGTTACTGGATTGGCTGAAACAATTTGCTCTCGAAAAAATCAGGGAAGGAAGCGGCTGGAACCTGAAAGGAGCAATTTTGCGGTTGGGCAGACAGATTTACCACGAAACGTTTAAGGAACTGAATCAGGTCTTGTATCACAAACTGAATGATAAGCTGTTTATACGGTCTTACCGGACTGAGTTGCAACAGATTATTTTCCGGTTTGAAGGCACGTTAAAGGAAATTGGGAAGGAAGGATTACGAATTCTTGACGAAGCCGGCCTTGTGGTATCCGATTTTAAATACGGGACCGGTGGCGCTGTGAACAGTTTTAACAAGATGCTGAAGGGCGAGTTGACCATCGGTACCCGGCTGCTTGCCGCGACGGAAGACGTTTCAACGCTGTATAAACTGCCTGTAAAAAGAGAAATAGAGACAGCCGCATTGAAAATTCAGCCTCTTCTCTGCAGGGCAGTAAGTTTTTACCACGAAAAGATACGGGAATATCATACCGCAAAGCTGATTGTTGATCAGCTTTATACATTGGGCATTCTTGTTGATCTGCAGGAAATGGTGCGCAAAGTGACACGTGAAAGAGGAGTAGTACTGATCTCTGAATCGGGGTCTCTCCTGAAGCAGATCATTGCCGATTCTGAAACACCCTTTGTTTATGAAAAGACCGGAGTATGGTACAGGCATTTCATGATCGACGAGTTTCAGGACACTTCCGGACTGCAGTGGACTAACTTTAAGCCGTTAATTGAAAACAGCCTTGCCGAGGACAACCTGGGGATGGTTGTTGGAGATGTCAAGCAGGCGATCTACCGGTGGCGCAACGGTGACTGGAACTTGCTGGCTTCCCGGGTTGCAGAAGCTTTCCCCGCCAGTGGTTCATCAGAACAGCACCTCCGTAAAAACTGGAGGAGTGCAGGTCAGATTATCCGGTTCAATAACAGGATTTTCGGGCTGATACCGGCTATTCTGCAGCAGCATTTTAAAAGTGAACTAAATGATGCCTGGCACGAAGATCTATCGTTCGCCGATGGGATCGGACAAATTTATCAGGAGCATATCCAGGAGACCGGTCAAAAAGAACGCATGAAAGACGGATACGTCAGGATGCGTTTCCTTGAAAACAAAAAGACCAGGAAAGATGACGATCAGGACGGAGGAGCAGAAAGAGAAACTGAACCTGAAATCCGGCAAGTGATACTGGATGATCTGGTCCGGCAGATCAGGCGGGTGCAGGACGCAGGCGCTGCTGCCGGTGAAATTGCTGTGTTGGTACGCAGAAAGGAGG
>CAZOYZ010000901.1:0-1736 GCA_964584045.1 uncultured Prolixibacteraceae bacterium
CCATGATACCACCGAAAACCATGGCGGAAAGTATCAGCCAGACCGTATCGAGCATACCCCGCATCCCACCTGTTGCAAATAATTCATTCACTTCTTTGCTGGGCGTCTGAATCGTTACCTGACCAAACATGGCCTGCATAAAACTAATATAGGATGCCTTACCATAGCTGGACAAATTACCGGCGATCTCCTGGATAACATGCGGCTGAAAAATAATCGCGAACAAACCTCCCGACAGGGTGCCGATCATCAGTGAAGGGATCGGAGCAACTTTTAATACAATGATGATAAACAGGATCACCGGAACCAGAAACAACCACGGAGTAATGCAAAAAGCACTGTCTATCGCCGCCTTCACATTCTGAACATCAACAACTGCATGACTGAAATCGTAATTAAACCCGATCACAAGAAAAATAACAAGTGTGAGGATCATACTTGGAACTGTGGTATTCAGCATGTATCTGACATGAGTAAAAAGATCCGTTCCGGCCATAGCCGATGCCAGATTGGTCGTATCACTCAACGGCGAGATCTTATCACCGAAATATGCGCCGGAAATAATAGCTCCCGCGACCACTGCCTCATTCATGCCGATCGCCTTGCCCATTCCCAGTAAAGCCACACCAATCGTTGCCACCGTGGACCAGGAACTGCCGGTCGACACGGAGACGATCGCGCAGACCAGAACTGCTGTAGCAAGGAACAAATACGGATTAATAATATCCAGTCCATAGTAAATCAACGCCGGTACGATCCCGCTGATCAGCCAGGTCCCGGCCAGGGAACCGATCAGTAACAGGATCAGTATGGCAGGCATCGCCGAACCAATGGTATGGACGATCTTTTCGATCATTTCTTCCCATTTCTGACCATTTCGCCTGACGATAATCCCGGCAGCGGTAGCCGATAATAAAAGAGCGATCTGATTCGGGCCCGCTAGAGGATCATCGAAAAAGATCACATTCACAAACAGCAAGATCATCAGTATAAGAACAGGCAGTAAAGCCTCCGCCAAATACGGCTTTCGTTTCATCTTTGTAAAATAAAGTGCGATCAGAGCATAAATAACGGAATAAAAACGAACAAAGACAAAAATAAAGAGCTATGAAACAAATTTGCGAAGAATCCTTGTTAACTCTCCAGATTCCATCACACCTTCAGTCATCCATTTGATCTCTCCCGACTGGAATAAAATCAAGGTCGGCAGGCTTCTTACCCTGAACTGTGAAGCAATCGCAGGATTATGATCTACATTGACTTTCATAATACGGATGTGATCCTTAAAAGTAGTCTTGACTACTTGCAACACCGGCAGCAGCTGATAACACGGACGGCACCATTCTGCGTAAAAATGGACCAGGACCGGTCGGCGCGAATTGATCATCTTTTTAAAACGATAATTTATCATCATTTTCCCTCTCTCCCAAAATCCGCTCAGGAATCTCCGAACCTGACACCGTTATTAACAGGAGCGAAAGAATTTTAGTTTGAAAACCGCAGATAGATAATACTGATAAATAATAGATTTTAATAATAGTAGAGAGTAGCGAGCAATGAGTAGCGGGTAGCGAGTCTGAACAATCGCGGGTTTCAGGAGTTCGGAATATCAGAATCAGTTTTGTATTCGCTTACCCGAAACATTCTCCGGTTCGGCAAAGTCCAAACAAGTTTAACTTTGCTCTCACTTAGCTGAAACGGCCTGATCTTCCAATATTTCTTTTGAGCGGGAGACG
>CAZOYZ010000902.1:0-1734 GCA_964584045.1 uncultured Prolixibacteraceae bacterium
TTTACAAATCCATGATGAAAAGTTCCGAAGGCACGCCGCGTATGATTGAGATTGCTCAGTACGTCCGGGAAGGGGCAATGGCCTATCTGTACCGTCAGTACAGTGTGGTAGGTAAAGTTTTTATCATTCTGATGCTCATTTTACTTGTTCTTGCCTTTTTTGGGATTCAAAATCCTTTTGTGCCTGTCGCCTTCCTCACGGGTGGATTCTTTTCCGGCCTTTGCGGTTTCCTGGGAATGAAGACGGCCACCAATGCATCGGCACGAACGGCGCATGGCGCTTCAAAATCGCTGAACCAGGGTTTAAAGATCGCCTTCCGCAGCGGCGCGGTGATGGGATTGATCGTAGTCGGCTTCGGATTACTGGACATTGCCGCATGGTTCCTGTTCTTAAATGAAGTCATTTTTACCCCTGAAAATATGGCTGATGGCCTTTCTTTCCTGGGATTGAATTTTGTGCATGCGGGGACTGATGAGACGCAAAAATTGGTTGAGATCACGACCACGATGCTGACCTTCGGGATGGGTGCTTCCACCCAGGCTTTATTTGCCCGTGTTGGCGGTGGTATTTATACCAAAGCCGCTGATGTTGGTGCAGACCTGGTAGGTAAGGTAGAAGCCGGCATTCCTGAAGACGATCCGCGTAACCCGGCAACCATTGCGGATAATGTGGGTGACAATGTGGGAGACGTGGCTGGTATGGGAGCCGACCTCTATGAATCGTACTGCGGATCAATTCTTGCAACTGCCGCCCTTGGTGCAGCTTTACCATTAAGCGCACTGAAATCATCGGGAATGAATATGGAAATGGCCGTGATGGCGCCTATGCTGGTCGCAGCCATTGGAATTGTTTTTTCAATTTTAGGGATGTTCATGGTTCGGACCAAAGAATCGGCAACTCAGAAAAACCTGCTGAATGCCCTTTTGTTAGGGACCGGCGGTGCATCTGTCTTTGTTCTGATAGCCATGCTTGGAATGGCGGCTTTAGGTTTGATCACCTATGGTATTTTCGGAGCAGTTGTTGTTGGCCTGATCGCCGGTGTCATCATCGGACAAGCTACAGAACGTTATACTTCAGATGAATATAATCCGACCAAAGGTATCGCAAAGCAGGCGCTTCAGGGTCCGGCTACAACGATTATTGAAGGAATTGCTGTCGGAATGTTCTCCACCTGGGTCCCGGTTGTTACCGTGGTAGCCGGGATCATCGGATCATTTTGGGCAGCAGGAGGCTTTCAGGATCTGGCAATGGGAATATACGGGATTGGCTTTGCTGCAGTAGGAATGCTTTCAACGCTAGGGATCACCCTGGCCACCGACGCTTTTGGCCCGATCGCAGATAACGCAGGCGGCAATGCGGAGATGTCGGAGCTTCCCAAGGAGGTCCGTGAACGGACAGATGCCCTGGATATGCTTGGAAATACAACCGCCGCCACCGGTAAAGGTTTCGCGATCGCCTCTGCCGCTCTGACTGCCATGGCCCTGATCTCCGCCTACATGGAAGAGATCCGGATCTGGTTCGGAAGGATTGCCGGACCGGATGGGTTCATCCAGGTCGGGAACTATATCTTTTATAACAAAGTGGAGCCGGTGATCGCAGAAGGAATGAACGCCATTCAAATCTCGGCTGCTTCGGTGAAAGATTTTTCTGCCGCTTATGATATCAACATTTTTAATCCTTTGTTCCTTGGCGGGATTTTCCTTGGTGCGATGATGTCGTTCGTATTCTGCGCCA
>CAZOYZ010000903.1:0-1727 GCA_964584045.1 uncultured Prolixibacteraceae bacterium
TCATCGTTGGGGGCAGTCTCATTCTAAGTTTATGGGGAAGTGAATTCCGGCAGGCACATCTTACACTGATCATTCTCGGCATCGGTCAATTCTTTAATATCACGGCGGGCTGCTCGGGCGGATTACTGATCATGTGCGGTTATGAAAAGATACATAGTTATATTTCACTGATCTGGGTGGCGATCAACCTGGTACTGAACTACTTTCTGATTGGCCGGTTTGGAGCGGAAGGAGCTGCTGCGGCCACCGCGATCGCGGTCAGCGGGGTGAACATCACAAAAATGATCGTGGCCGGCAGGAAGACAGGGGTTGTAGCCAATCCGCTGTTCAAATCGGGAAAGTAACATCTTCTGTTGCAAACAAACTCAGGATAATTATGGGTATCTTAAGAAATTCAGCTTTAAAACAGGTTGAAAACAGAAAACGACTGTTGGCTGCTTATCACCTGTACCGTTCGTTAATTGGCAAACCTGCCATTGAATCCTCGGTCAATCACGAAAAAAAGATCATTTTCGTCCATAATCCTAAAGTCGCGGGAACTTCCATAAGGGATCTGCTGGGCCTGAAAGGCAATATTTCTCACCTGACTCCCGGGCTGCTGGTAAACAAGAGGTTATGGGAGGAGTATGATGTGGTCATCGCCGTGCGTGAGCCCATCGAGCGGTTCATCAGTTCCTACAATTACCATACAAGCGAACGATATGACGGGTATTACCTGAAAAAATATCCGGACATCAAATCCTGGACGATTGAAAAATATTTCAGGATTTTTAGCAGGGAACCTTTCGGCATTATCCCGCAAATACATTATTTGTCCCATCCGCTGTCGTTTAAAAGACCTGATTTTATTCTTCGGTATGAGAGCCTGAGAAGTGATACTGATCTGTTGATCGACGCATTGAAGCTTGATAATCAAAAGGAATTGCCGGTGCTGAATGAATCGGGGAACAGGGTTAACATGCAGCAGTTTATTTTGAATAAGGATCTCATAAGAAAACTGGTCGATTTTTACCGGGAAGATTACCGGGAGCTGGATTATTCGCTGCCGAAGTAAAGTAAGAAGATACGAAATACGAACAGATATGAAGTCTCCAAAAATAATTGCTGAGATCGGTTGCAACCATAAAGGTGATTTGTCGGTTGCAAAGGAAATGATCCTGACCGCGGCCTTGTTTTGCAAGGTGGATGTGGTAAAATTCCAGAAGAGAAATAACAGGGAGTTACTTACGGAGGCGGAGTATGATGCTCCGCATCCTGAGCCTTCCAATTCTTACGGAGCAACCTATGGCGAACACAGGGAAGCTCTCGAGTTTAGTCTGGATCAGCACAGGGAGCTTAAGGCGTGGTGCGAAGAAAATCACCTGATCTATTCCAGCTCGGTTTGGGATCTCACTTCTGCCAGGGAGGTGGCATCGCTTCAACCCGATCTGATAAAAATACCCTCGGCGTGTAACCTGAACCAGGATCTCCTTAGTGATGTATGCGATCATTATGAAGGAGAGATCCACCTTTCGCTGGGGATGACAACGAGGCGGGAAGAAGAGCTCATCGTTTCTTTTTTTGAATCCAGAGGACGGAATCAGGATCTTGTACTTTACAGTTGCACTTCCGGTTACCCGGTGTCTTTCGACGAGGTGTGCCTACTGGAGATCAGCCGGTTAAGGGATACATACCAGCATCGGGTAAAAGCGATCGGCTTTTCTGGACATCATTTAGGTATTGCTGTT
>CAZOYZ010000904.1:0-1723 GCA_964584045.1 uncultured Prolixibacteraceae bacterium
ACGGGAAAAGCTTGTCCGGCGATTTTCTGATGAAGGCGGGCATTAAAACTTCGTCATTTACCCGGTTAACCAGCAGGGTATTCAGTATAAAAGCAGAATAAAAGGATTGGCGATAGAATATCAGTAAGGAATTATAAAAATAACGGATTAGGAACACCTGGAAAAAATAGTTAAATAACGAATTTCTGAGATGAAGGCGCAAGTTGCTTTAAGTAGTAAATAGCTTGAGAAGAAATTTACCGATATGAAACGAGCCATGAACGCCGCAGTTTACGCCCAAGCGGATGACTATTTTGGCGAGTTACCGTTGGTCGTCTTGAAGTAACGACATGTGATACGCAGATTGCAGTTAGTTAAATTAAAAAAACGTATGAAAACGACACGAAGAAGATTTTTGAATAGAGTATCGTTAAGTTCAACTGGCTTCATTCTTGGAGCCAATTCGCTGTTTAATTTTTCGGGTTGCACACGAAGAAAAAAGGACGAGCTTTTGAAACAACATGAACTGGCTAAAAACAGGGAGCGCAGGATCATCCTGAACAATGACGGGAATGATTATCCTTCAGGCAAAGTAACCCCTGAAAGCTTTTTAAATGCCAGGACCAACGGATTGGAACAAACTCAGGTTGACAGTATCTTTTATTGCACCGGGGTGTTCAACCTTTATACACACAACAGCGGGGAAAGTGAGATTTTTACCAGCGAGGGTAAAAAATGGTGCCATGAGTTGATAGGACAGGGTACCGATTCACTGGAGGTAATGGTAAACTGGTGCCGTGCCAACAATCGTGAGGTTTTCTGGTCGATGAGGATGAACGATACCCATGATGCCGGGGATGCGAAACTTCTCAGTCAGTGGAAAAAAGACCATCCGGGATACATGATAGGTCAGGAGCGTGATTATTTTCCTTTTGGGAATTTTCGTTGGAGTTCGCTGAATTACGCGCTGCAACCCGTACGGGATAAAGTGTTTGCCATTCTCTCGGATGTTTGTTCAAGGTATGATATTGATGGAATTGAGCTGGACTTTTTTCGTTCCTTAATCTATTTTGAAGAAACCATGCAGGGGAAGGAAGCCACTGATGAACAACGGGAGGCTGTTACGTCATTGATGAGACAAATCAGGGAAATGACAGAGAAAGAAAGTGTAAAAAAAGGACATCCCATATTGATTGGCATCAGGACTCCGGATTCTTTGGGTTATTGCAGTGGATTAGGATTGGATGTAAAGGCATGGCTTGAGGAAGGACTGGTTGACTTGTGGACCGTTGGCGACTGTTTCAGGTTGGAGCCATGGCAGAATACGGTTGAAACAGGGAAAAGATATCATGTTCCTGTTTATGCCTGTCTGGAAGAAAGACGTTTGACAGATACACCGGAAGAAAAGGACAAAGAATATCTATTGAAAATATTCAGAGGGGAGTCATACCTGGCTCATCAGGCGGGAGTTAGTGGGATTTATCTTTTTAATGAATTTGACCGCCACAACCCGATGCTGAATGAATTGGGCAGCCGGGACATACTGGATGGATTAGACCGTATCGATCAAACGGCATACGTTCAGCAAATATTTACCAGACCGGAAGTCTGGCTGGCAACTGCTTCGAAATATTTTAAAGGGGTGGATACTCCTGATGATCCGGACACCATCATCAATGAAAATCTTGTGCCATTCAGACACAGGCAAAAATTCCGTTATAAGCGTAAAATTATCTATAACAAT
>CAZOYZ010000905.1:0-1719 GCA_964584045.1 uncultured Prolixibacteraceae bacterium
ACGCTCGGCAAAGCTCAAGCAAGCTTGGCTTTGCTCTCGCTTAATCAAAACGTTCGATTTAACTGATTATCTAAATATTACATGCGCCTTTCCATTTTCCTTTTTGATCTGAACGGTGAACGGACAGGAATACCGGATATAGTCGAGTATTTCCTCCAAACTTTCCGTTTTGAAATTCGCCGTGAAGACCGATTTATAAATAGCCGGATTCGTCACTTCAACTTCAATGTCAAATTTTCGCGCCAACCGTCTGATCACATCAGCCATTGGCGTATCATTGAAGACCAATTCCCCTTCTTTCCAATTGGTATAATTCTGAGAGTGCACATCGTGAATGAGCACCTCTCCGGTGCGGCGTATAAATTCAGCCATTTGTCCGGGCTCCATTTGATACCGTGATTTTCTAACTGACGAGTTGAGCAATTCGACCCGGCCGGCCTCCAGAATGACTCTAATCCTTTCCTCATCAGGATAAGCGCTCACATTGAAGCGCGTACCCAGTACTTTCACCCGTAAATCGCCGGAAGCTACCATCATCGGCAGGTTTTTGTTTTTAGCGGCAGTCACATAAGCCTCCCCTTCCAGACAGAGATCCCGGTTTTTATAGCCATAATCGTGATCATAAGTCAAAACAGTTTCTGAATTTAGCCATACCACGGAACTGTCGGGCAAAATAACCTTCGATATCTGTCCCCTCTCGGCCACGACCGAAGTGTTTCTGATTGCCTGGCCGAATCCGGTTTTGCTCTGTCTTCCCAAATGAAATGTTAAAACAGGAATACCTATCAACAGGATCAATATTGCAGCATATTTTAAATACGCAGGAATGCTGAAAATTCTCTTTCGTGAGAAAACCCTTTTATGGATATTCCGATATGATGCTTCAATTTGATAATCAGGAGCTTTTCTGGAAGAAGACATCAGAGCCCAGATCATTTTGGCTTTTTTAAAGAGATTTTTAGCCTCTTCGTCTTTCTTTATTTCGGAGCAAATGGCCTGCTTATGTTCAGGTTCCAGATTCCCGGTGATCAGATCAAACAATTGGTCCGGATTCTTCATGAATGTACTTTTTCAACTATTGCTTTACCGGAACAATGCACGAACAACCGGAAACCCACCCTCCGGCTCAACATTTTTTATTTTACGTGTCTACGGTAAAAACAGGTAAGCCACAAACGGAAGATAATCTTTCAACGATTCCCTGAATTTTTTGAGGCCTTTGGAGATATGCTTCTCAACCACTTTAACGGAGATATCAAGCTCCTCAGCGATTTCCCTATTTTTCTTTTCCTCAAACCTGCTCATGACGAAAACACGTTTACATTGCGGCGGCAGTTCCTCCAGGGTCTGTTGTATGATTTTGCTGATTTCTTCGAAGGTCCAGGATGACGAATCCAGGGTGTTCAATACTTCCCTATTCAGATCCAGTTCATCCTGATTCGAAGAGGCGGTAACGAAAAGCTTTTGCCGGTAACGTTGGTCCCTCAACCGGTAGAGGCAATTCTTCCTGGCAACTGTAAACAGGTAAGCGCTCAGATTGGAATCATCTTTTAACTCCAAACGCTTATTCCAAAGCGTAAGAAAAGTATCCTGAACGATATTCTCTGCAAGATCGTCCCGGGGTATAAATTCAAGAATAAAATAATACAACCTTGAATAGTATCTGTTGAAAATAACTTTGAAAGCCCTTTCATCGTTTGTTTTCAACCTGGTTAGCAG
>CAZOYZ010000906.1:0-1717 GCA_964584045.1 uncultured Prolixibacteraceae bacterium
GCTTTAGACGGAGATAAATGTCCTCCCGCTTATTGACCATGCCGTCAAGAATGAGGGTCTCGGGCTTTAGATCCAGGTTCTTCACCGCCCCGAGAATGTAATAAAGCATGTCATTTTCTCCTTCATAATAGTAGGAGTTGTAAAAGTTAATGTTATCCTGAAGGGTCAGGACAACCAGTTGTTTTCTCAGGATGCGGACCTTCATCACTGCCATTCCCGGCGGGCAGTCAAAGACCGACAATAACAGGTCGTTTTGAACGACGCTTCCCGGGTGTTTTTCCTGCAGAAGAGCGAGTACCGCGCGGTCGATCTCATACACTGCATAAGAAGCCATATCCGGGATGATCGAAGTGAGAATTTTTCCATTCCTGCCTGCATCGAGGGTGAGGTGGTAAAAATCTTCTGCAAGATCCTGGTTAAAAACTGCGATTGGCACCAGCGTGGTCCGGTCGGGGGCGGAAAAGTAAATCTTTGTTTTTTTGTACGGGAGACTCAGCAGATCCACTTCATCGTAAATGGAGTTGAGCCTTTTCAGGTGAAACCCCGGTTCATTCGTATAGGTATCCTGATGATAAAGGCAGATCACTTTTTTTCTGCCCGAGTCGAGAACAGAAAAAGAAAATCCATCCAGGCTAACCTGGATGGATAGAATATATTCTTTTGTAAAATTTAAATCAAAACTTTCATCAACCAATGATAATCGTTGCATAAAGCCACTTATTCCCAGTTACCCGCATTGTTATTTGCTTCTTCAAGCGAACCCACTTTGAGCCCGGGATATTTTTGATTGGTACGTCTTTGATCGTTCAGATTGATCACCAACTGCCGGTCCAGATTTTTGAGAATGGTATTGTTGTGAGCTTTCGCTTCGAATACAGGAACCTTAATGCCAGATCCTGTAGCAATAACCGTCGCTCCCAGATGAAATTCAGCTACCGTGTCCTGAACCGGGACATATTTGATCTTATCGACGGGATATGACTTGCCAAAAAGAGAATCCAGGGCGCCGATGCGAATAGTATCGCGGATAATCTTACCTTGTTTGATGGCCATTTTTTCGTTGATGCCGGCCTCGATCATGCTATCGGTTAACATTCCAATCCTGCGGACCAAACGAAGGGAATCATGCTTGATAAAGTTGATCAAGGTATCCCAACTGGCTGTATAACGTCCGTAAACGTCTTTGTAAGCTGCTTCCGCTTTACGAATATCTTTCAGCCTTTGGATGGTGGCATCGTACCTGGCCTTTTTTGCTTTCTCAAATTCAATAGGCTTTTCTATGCTTTTAAAGATCAGGAATGCGAACAAAATTGCGATAACTATTAACACGGTCTGGATTACTGTCTTCATCTTTGATATTTTAGATAATTAGTTTTGTTTGCCTGCAAATTTAAAAAAAAATAATCTTCCAATTGTTTATTTTTTAAAATTAAGTTTCTGAGATGCTCTTCATGATCTTTATTTTAATCGGGCAGTGGGTTTCACAATGAATAACATCTAAAGTAACGGTTTATTTTCTGAAATATTTTAATTTCGCAGGTCATGCTGGAAAATCATATACAAAGGCAATTACTTCGGAATCTGGAATTTTCACCTACGCCTGGGCAAGAGATACTGGCGCAAAAATTTTCTGCATTTATTTGCAGCGAGGAAAGGGATTCTGTTTTCATCCTGAAAGGATATGCCGGTACCGGGAAGACAAGTATGTTGCGGGCTT
>CAZOYZ010000907.1:0-1716 GCA_964584045.1 uncultured Prolixibacteraceae bacterium
AATCGACGTCGCGGTATCCGCTGTCGAACATCTCCGGCCGGTTGGCCTCAAATTTCTTGGCAGTGCACGGCATGACGGACACCGATACAATTTTTTCAGGATCAAGCTCACGGGCTTTCGCATAATAAGTTTTTGCAAGTGCTCCGAACATTTGCTGGGGTGATTTACAGGTTGACAGGTTTCCGAGCAGTTCGGGATACATATGCTCAATATACTTGATCCATCCGGGTGAACAGGAGGTGGCCATCGGAAGCTTCACCAAAGGATCTTTGTCAACCAGCGCTTTTTTAAGGCGGGTTAACAGTTCGGTTCCTTCTTCCACAATGGTCAGGTCGGCAGTGAAGTCGGTATCAAGTACCGAATCGAACCCCAAACGTTTCAGTGCTGCGGCCATCTTTCCTGTTACCCGTGTACCTGCAGGTAATCCAAGTTCTTCTCCCAGTCCGACCCGCACGGCGGGTGCCGTTTGTACGACCACATGCGTTTTCGGATCTGCGATCGCTTCCCATACTTCTTCAATATAGTTCTTCTCGACCAGAGCGCCGGTCGGGCAATGGTTCACACATTGTCCGCAGGTAGTGCACACGACGTCGTTCATGCCTTTTTCAAAGAAAGTGGCGATTTTCATTTCATCTCCTTTGTAGGCTACCGTCAGCGCATTGACACCCTGGATCTCCTCGCAGGTACGAACGCAGCGCTGGCAACGGACGCATTTACTGTCATCCTTGACGATCGAAGGAGAAAACTGGTCGATGGTATAATGTTTTTGCACAGCCAGCGGAATAAAATCCTGGGTCATGATCTTGTAGTCGGAGGCCAGCCGCTGCAATTCACAATTCCCGTTTTTATAGCACCGCGTGCAGTCGGCATTGTGTTCGGAAAGCAACAATTCAATAATATGCTTTCTCGAGTTACGAACGTCCAGACTGTTTGTACGGATTTCCATTCCCTCTTCACAAGGCGTGGCGCAGGATGCTGACAACCGTTTCTGTCCGGCAATTTCCACGACACAAACCCGGCAGTTCCCGGCGATGCAGAGATCCTTGTGGAAACATAAGGTGGGAATGATCACTCCTGCCTGTCCGGCTGCTTCCAGAATTGTTTTCCCTTTTTCAACTTCAATAGGAATACCGTTTATGGTAATATTGACTAGGTTTGACATGTTCTTTTCTTTTAATAGATCATTTCTTCACGGAAGTTTTCAACAATGGATGAGAATGAATTGGCGACCGATTGTCCCAATCCGCATTTTGCCGTCAGTTGCATGGTTTCTGTTAATTTGAGGAGTTTATCCAGGTAATGTGCCGGTTTTTCACCCCGTTTTACCGCTTTAATCCCGTTGTATAACTGCTGGCAGCCCACACGGCAGGGCGTACATTGCCCGCAGCTTTCTTCTCTGAAAAATTCGAGATAATTGTCGAGCACGTTGTACATGGACCGCGAGCTGTTAAAGAGCATCATGGACCCTCCCGTCGGTAACGAAATACCTGTCAGTTTTCCTTTGTAGCCGATCGCCGTTTCGGAGAATTTTTTCCGGGGTACCAGAAATCCTGAAGCTCCGCCCACCTGAACCGCTTTGGTGTCGCCATCCCCAAATTCGTCGACAAAGTCCTGAAGGCTCATTCCCAGTTCAAGTTCGTAAATGCCGGGTTTAGGTGTGTCGCCTGACACTGAAAACAATTTTGATCCCCGGGAATACTGGACTCCCAGGTCATA
>CAZOYZ010000908.1:0-1712 GCA_964584045.1 uncultured Prolixibacteraceae bacterium
TATCCGGTCTTATACCTTGCCAACCTCCCTTATCTTTCTGAAGAACGAATCAGGAATATTGCCGGCTACGTCAGGAATGGCGGGAGCCTGATCGCAAGTTACGGTACCACCCTTTATGATAAAAACGGACATCGCCGGGAGACTTTCGCGCTGGAAGACCTGATTCACGTCAAACCGCTCATTCCCGAAGGAGAGCTGGCCGGCATCATCAGCTCCTACCGGGCTATGATCGGAGGGCCAAACGATCTTTATCTGAAATCACGAACGGGAAGAAACGGGATCTCCGGCGAAAGCGCGGAAAACAAGCTTTTTCCGTTATGGTTCTATGAGCCGGTGGAAGTGCTGGAAGGCGGGGAAGTCCTGATGGATATTGTCACCGGTCACAATCAGCAACCTGTACTTCCCGGCGTGGTACTGTCCCGTTACGGCAAAGGGAAAGTCATCTACTGTACATCTGCGCTGGAGTCCCTGTATCAGGGAGGAGGACAGGATCTGGTGGGGGAACTGATCAAAAAACTGATCGGAATCATTGCACCGGAACCGGCTCCCTACCGGCTGGAAGCTCCGGCTTCGCTTCTTGCCAACCTGACAAAAAAGGAAGACCGGCTGGTGCTGCACCTGACAAACTGGACAGGAAACAAATTTGAGCAACCGCAAAAGAATGAGTATTACCTGTCCCCGGTCGAAGATGTCCGTTTACAAATACGGATCCCTGAAAACAAAAAGGTCACGCGTGTTTCCACGCTAGTGAAAACCAGCTATAGAAAAAAAATAACCAGTCAATACGTGGACGTATTTTTCCCACGGATCGAATCCTACCAGGCCGTCCTGGTGGAATTGGAATAAACGTTACAGAAATGGGAAACCTGAAAGGAAAAACAGCTTTCGTCACCGGCACCTCACAGGGAATCGGAGCTGCTGTCGCGGAGGCACTGATCGATGCAGGCTGTCACATGGCCATGCACTACTTCCATGCTGCCGAGGAGCCGGAGCGTTTGAAAAAAGCAGCGTTGGAAAACGGACAAAAGGCAATCTGCCTTCAGGCCGATCTGACCCGGGAAGAGGAAGTTCGGGCCTGCATCCGGGAAGCCGCATCGAAATTAGGAACCTTCGATATTCTGGTCAATAATTCCGGCGCTCTTGTCGAACGCCGCTTCATCGGACAAGTGGACACATCGTACTGGCAGCGGCTTATCGATATCAACCTGACAACGATGATGTTGGTGACGAGAGAAATCGTCCCCATACTGAACAAAAGAGATGGCGCAAGTATTGTCAACATGGCCTCGCTGGCAGGAAGGAAAGGCGGACATCCGGGTTCGCTGGTTTATTCAACCGCCAAAGGGGCGGTGCTGACCTGGACACGGGCACTGGCCACAGAACTTGGACCACAAGGGATACGGGTAAATGCGGTTGCCCCCGGCTTTATCGAAGGTACCCGGTTTCATCAGGAACACACGACACGCGAATCCGCCCTGAAAACCATTGAAGGCATTCCTCTCGGCCGTTCGGGCAATCCCGAGGATGTGGCACGTGCCGTGGCCTTCCTGGCATCGGAATACGATGGTTTTATCACCGGTGAAACCATCGATATTAACGGGGGCGTTTACAGCGTATAAAATAAGAAAAAAAACGATAACCAAATTCAATCAGATGGAATCAAAAGGAATATCCCGTCGTCATTTTCTCGGAAAATCGGCAGCAACTGCCGG
>CAZOYZ010000909.1:0-1698 GCA_964584045.1 uncultured Prolixibacteraceae bacterium
ATTAAAAACAGCCTGATCACCGGGCGACAGCATGTATTCCCTGGATTGACCGGTCCCGGCAAAGAGGCGAACCTTTCCTTCCACAAGGGTGGTGACGATCTTTCCCTGATCCTGGTACGCGTTCACATTAAAAGTAGTCCCCAGTACTTCAATGCGCATTCCGTCCGTGTTGACAATAAACGGTTTTTCCACGTCTTTCTTTACCATAAAGCAAGCTTCCCCTTCCAAAAACACTTCCCTGACCCCTTTTGAAAAACTGGCAGGATAGACGAGTTTGCTCATGGAATTCAGATATACTTTTGTACTGTCGGAAAGGACTATATGATACTCGCTGCTACGCGGAACAATCAAGGTGTTATTCGGAACCTTCACATCCGCCTCATCAGTCGTTTGATGATAGCTTAACAACTGATTATCTTTGACGATCCGCGTGCCATCTTCTTCCTGAATATCTAAAGAATCACTTTTATCCAGGTTGATGCTTTTCCCGCTTCCCAAAACCAACACGGCGCTTTTTGTGCCGGGAACAATTTGTTCTTCAGCAATCTGAACCGGCTCCACCGTTTCCTTCTGTTGCGTAACATACAATATGGAGATCATGAGGGCAGCAATGAATATGGCCGCGGCATATGGCCACCATTGAATGTGTCGTTTGCGCTCCGGGCCGATGTTTATCTTTTGTTTGTACCTGAACCACGCCCCTTCGGTGTTGATTTGCCTGATCAGTTCGTTGCGTTGATCAAAATTCCGCGAATTCCTGATCCGGTCGTATAAAGAGCGGTTCCGTACAGAGAAAAAAATCCAATCATTTAGCTTTTTCTCATCCTCATCGCTTAGGCTTTCACCACTCAGTTTCCTGGCAATAATTTCAGAGAGATCAAAAATCGCTTCTGTATTTTCGGTAAGATCTTTCATTCTTCCTGTTTTTCACTCATTGAACAGTCGAAGTCAAAAACAGGGTGAATGAAAATCTATTTTTTTTGATCAGCTTAAAAACCGACTCAGGATGAACAGGAGGTGAGTTTGATGACTGAGCACATGCCTCAAGTCTACGTATGCATTCTTTTTCAGCGTTTTAATGGTATTGACAGAAACGCCTAATATTTCTGCAATTTCAGGATTATTGTGCTCCTGCAGGGACAACAAGATGATTTCCCTGGTCCGGGTTGGTAATTGATGAATAGCAGCATCCAACAGCCGGTAGGTTTCTTCCTCAATCAACAATTCACGGGATAGCTCTTCGTTCATTGGGCTATGGGCAAGGATATCTTCTCTCGTTTTTTTCTGCTTCAGATAATTAATACATGCATTTCGTACGGTAGTATAAATAAACGCCCGGATCTTCCGGATACTGGTAAAATGACCCCTGACCTTCCAAAACTGAATAAAGGCATCCTGTGCAATATCTTCTGCGACATCAGATCGTTTGATGAATTTGATCGCGTAAACACAAACCGAAGGGTAAAAACTGTTAAAGAAAAACTTCAATGCCCTGGGATCTCCGTTGTTCAACTTTTTGACCGAATCAGGGTCTGTCCCAATACCTTTTTCAATTGTGTCTTTACTCAGTTCCTTTTCCATACAGGTTTCTTTTCAAGAGTTAGGTTCAGAAAATCTCGCAGCCCCAAAGTTAAATATATTCATCATTAATTCAATGTTTCTTTCAAAATCCTTACCGGCCCTAACAAGCCTGATTCC
>CAZOYZ010000910.1:0-1690 GCA_964584045.1 uncultured Prolixibacteraceae bacterium
ATAAAAAATTATTTCTAATAAACGGAACAGTTATCAAAAACAGTTCATTAAAAGAGATTTCTACGACTACTTTCAGCGATAAATGTACACTCTCAAGGCGTTTTTAATGGTTTTTAATTGAACAAAGGACAAACTTATATGAAACGAGCCCTGTAAACCACTGTTTATGTCCTAAGGAATGCTTATCGCGTCAGTTCTATTCCATTAGGAATGTCATTCAAAGTGGTGGTGCAGATACGCAAATTGTAATTGATCGACCTGAAAAAATCATATGAATTATCGTCAGGCAAAAAGCAAAATAATAAAAACAATTTACGATCACTTATTTCACGTTATTGTCCCTGGTAATATTTCATTGCCTCAGGCATCAATTTCCCGAGTTCAGCAATCCTTCGGGTATCCACAGGATGGGTGCTCAGGAATTCGGGTGTAGCCGCCCCTCCTTTGGCCGACATCCTTTTCCAGAACGCGACAGCCTCCCGGGGGTCATATCCGGCCATCGCCATAAAGATCAAACCCATCTCATCGGCTTCGAGTTCGTGCTTACGGGAAAAAGGCAGCGCAACACCGACTTGTGTACCCAATCCATAGGCAGTGGAAAATAATACCCGGGTTTTTTCCGGTTTTTGTTTTAAAGCCTCAGACAATGCCACTCCTCCCATTTCGAGCATCATGGACTGGCTCATCCGTTCGTTTCCGTGGCGGGCAACGGCATGCGCAATTTCATGACCCATGACTACCGCTATGCCGGCATCATTTTGCGCGAACGGAAGAATCCCGGTATAAAAAACGACTTTGCCACCAGGCATGCACCAGGCATTGGGAACATCGCTCTGTACGAGGTTAAATTCCCATTTAAAATGATCGATATAGCCTGCAAAACCATTATTCTTCAGATAGGTTTCAACTGCCGCAGATACTTTTGCTCCTACCCTTTTAATTTGTTGTATTTGTCCGGCATTGGTTGATAATTTATTTTCCTTCAGAAATTCACTGTAGCTGGTCAAACTCATTTCAACCATTGACGATTCAGGCAACAAACTCAATTGGCTTCTTCCTGTAAGCGGGACTGTACTGCACGACTCTGTCAACAAAATCCCGGCCGCAAAAACGACTTTTATACTTGCTATCAGTTTCTTCATAGGATACAGAATTTAATTTACCCCCTAATTTACACAAATCTGAACAAAAAATGATCATACCGGAAAGACTCCTTTTCAGTAAATCTCACTCTTTTTTATTATCTGCTTATTTATTTTTTGCAGCCGCCAGGGTATTTTTCAGCAAAGAAACACGGGTCATTGGGCCAACCCCTCCGGGGACAGGCGTAATAAACGAGCACTTTGGCGCGACTTCGTCAAACGCCACATCTCCTTTCAGCTTCCATCCCGACTTGGTCTGGTCTGACTTAACCCGGGTGGTTCCCACATCGATCACGACGGCTCCTTCCTTGACCATGTCGCCCTTAACAAAGTCGGGTAACCCGATCGCGGCGATGATGATATCGGCTTTTGCACATAGTTGTTTCAGATTCTTCGTCCGGCTGTGCGCGACGGTCACCGTGGCATTCAGCGCCTTCTGAGAAAACAGAATACTCACCGGCCGGCCAACAATATTACTCCTGCCAATCACCACGCAATCTTTTCCGGACGTTTCAATACCATACCGTTTGATCAGCTCAACAATGCCA
>CAZOYZ010000911.1:0-1688 GCA_964584045.1 uncultured Prolixibacteraceae bacterium
AACAACCGGCGGACCTACAAAAACATCCCTTTTTTCATGTCGAGCCGGATGTATGGCGTCTTTCTTCATACCACCGCCTGGTCGAAATTCTCGCTGGCCGATCATTCCACCCGATCCGTGCAGTTACTCTGTGAAGAGCCGGTGATGGATGTCTTTTTGATCGGGGGAGAAAATCCCGAGCGCATCCTGTACGAATACCGGCGCCTGACGGGCTTTCCCTCTGTGCCGCCGCTTTGGAGTTTCGGGACCTGGATGAGCCGGATGACCTACTTCTCGGCCGATGAAGTCAGGGAAATCTGTGAGCGGCTCCGAAAGGAAGACTTTCCCTGTGATGTGATCCACCTGGATACGGGCTGGTTCCGCACTGACTGGCTGTGTGAATGGAAATTCAACCCGGAGCGTTTTCCGGAACCGGAAAAATTTATCTGGCAACTGCGCGACGACGGATTTAAGGTGAGCCTCTGGCAGATGCCCTACATCGCGGCAAAGGCCGAACAACACGATGAAGCCCGCGATAACCGCTATATGTGCCGCCTGAAGGAAACGAAACAACAGGGCGGATCGAACTTCAGCGCGCTCGATTATGCCGGAACGATCGATTTTACCTATCCGCCGGCCGTGGAATGGTATAAAAACCTGCTGCGGAATCTGCTGGAAATGGGGGTGACCTGCATCAAAACCGATTTCGGGGAGGAAATTCACCTGGATGCCGAATACCACGGGATGAAGCCGGAATTGCTCAATAACCTCTATGCGCTGCTTTATCAGCAGGCGGCTTTCGAGGTGACAAAAGAAGTCACCGGTGAGGGAATCATCTGGGCCCGCGCAGGCTGGGCCGGTTGTCAGCGATATCCGCTGCACTGGGGCGGCGATTCGGCCTGCACGTGGGACGGCATGGCGGGTTCACTGAAAGGAGGACTTCACCTGGGGCTGTCAGGCTTTGCTTTTTGGAGCCACGATGTCCCAGGATTTCACGGCCTGCCCGATTTTATGAATTCGGTGATACCTGATGACTTGTATGTGCGCTGGACCCAGTTTGGCGTATTCTCCTCGCATCTCCGCTATCACGGCACTTCCAAACGGGAACCTTACGCTTATCCGGGTATCAGCGCAATTGTCCGCTGCTGGCTGAAGCTTCGCTACGCATTGATACCCTACCTGCTGGAGCAAAGCAAAAAGGCAACGGAAACCGGCTACCCGGTATTGCGGGCGCTGATCTTTCATCATCCGGCAGACCCGATGTGCCGGCATATCGATGACCAGTACTATTTGGGCGATGATTTTCTGGTTGCTCCGGTGATGAACAGCCAAAACCGTCGCAATGTCTATTTGCCTGAAGGAAAATGGGTCAACCTGTTTTCCGGCGAACAAACGGAAGGTGCCCGGTGGCTGCAAAATTTCGAATGTCCGCTCGACGAAATGCCCGTGTGGGTCAGGTCGGGCGCACAAATACCGGTTTATCCGTACCCGGTGAGCAATACGGACGAAATCGACCTTTCAAAGGTGAGCCTCCTTCGGTTCGGCGAACTGTACCGGGGACTGAAGAAAAGTGAACTGGGATGGATATGGGGGGACGGATTATGAATATCTGGAAAGAAAACTGGGAGGAAACCAAAAAGCATTACACCGACTGGTGGAACGGAAAAGGCATTGTGCTGAGCATGTGGGAACACCTCCGGAAAGAGGGC
>CAZOYZ010000912.1:0-1686 GCA_964584045.1 uncultured Prolixibacteraceae bacterium
CTGGAAGATGTCAGGCAGCAGGTCGAACAAGGAGACGAGGAATTTCCGGACATGGAAGAAGAAGATTTTCCCTATTATAAATCCGGCATTTTATTCACGGCAATCCTGAACAATTCAAAACCACAATTCTCACCCACGAAAGGAATCCACTTTATGACGGGGCTTAAATTAAACGGCTATCTGTTCGGAAGTGACTTTAACTATACCCGGCTGTGGGCGGATTTTCGGAATTACCATGAAGTCGGAAATCTTGTCATTGCATTCAGGGCGATGGCCGGAGGGATCAAATCGGGCGACAAAAGTGAGTTTATTCCCGTTGAAGACCGTTTTTATTCCGGGGGAAGCAATTCCGTCCGCGGATGGAACCGGTCGGAGTTAGGCCCCAAACGGGAAAGCGGCACTCCCCTGGGAGGTAAAAGTGTCCTTGAAAGCAGTCTGGAACTGAGATTCCCTTTGTTTTGGAGGCTTAGCGGGGTTGCGTTCGCGGATGCCGGAAACGTATGGACCGGATCCTATACCTTCAAGCTACATGACCTGGCGTACGCTGCAGGCCCCGGGATCAGAATTGACACACCGATTGGCCCTGTCAGGCTCGATGTCGGATTCCCGGTTTGGAATGAGAAGAAAAGTCCGCAGATTATTATCAGTGTGGGGCAAGCTTTTTAAAATGGAAAAACAACGAATGGATCAGTTTACGAAATTGAAAAAAACAATACGATACCTGCTTCTGATTTTTGGAGGGCTGCTCGCCTTCCTCATCCTGATTATCATGCTGGCATACCTGGTCATGCAAACAGGACCGGCAAAAAACAAACTGGCCAGACTGGCCGAACGGCAAGCTTTGAAATACCTGAACGGGAGCCTCTCGATCGGCCGGATCGAGGGGAACTTCTACGATCATCTCCGCCTGGATGATCTTTCGCTGGTCACCGGTAACGACACCATCGCTTTCATCGAACAGGCAGACATCCGTTACGATCTGTGGCCGCTGATCAACGGACAACTTCAAATTCACTCCGTTCAAATCGTTCAACCGCGACTTCATCTGGAACAAGTCAGCGATTCATCCTGGAATATCGGGCAAATCATGAAGCCGTTCCCTCCAAAAGCAGATCAGGATACCGCCGGAGATTTCAGTCTTCATCTCGCGGCGTTCAGCCTGCGTGAAGGAGCCGTCCGCATCGAATCGCCCGATACTCTGATCCCGCGGTCAATAAACCACATCAATGCCAACTTTTCAGTCCAATGGAGCAAAGAAAAACAACAAATCCTGATGAACAACTTTTCACTGTCGACCGTGGACCCTGATCTGAAACTGGAGCAACTGGCGTTCGGGCTTAAAAGGGACAGGAGCCGGACAGCAGTGACGGCATTAAGGATAAAGACCGCAATGAATCAAATCGGAGGCGAAGCTGCTCTGTCAAAGATCAAGTCGGCAGCCGTTATTCAAAGCGATTCCCTCCGGATGCAGGAATTCGCCTTCTTCATCCCTCATCTCGATTTCCCGGCAACGCCAGTGCTTAAACTTCATGCGACCATTCAGCACGACTCGCTCCATGCCGTTCTGAATATGTCCGACAAGGGCCAGGATATTTCCCTGAACCTGACGTCTCCGAATTTTGTCAACCTGCTTTACAATCAAAAGGATTCGATCCTTCGCTATCAGCTTCACGGGGATTTGAAGCA
>CAZOYZ010000913.1:0-1675 GCA_964584045.1 uncultured Prolixibacteraceae bacterium
CATGGCTTTTTTCAGTGCGGCCAGTTTATTATTGACTTCCTGAAGTTCATTTTCTTCGACCGACGCTTCCACGATGCCGGCGCCGGCCTGATACCAGAGCCGGTTGCCCTTGCTCAGGAATGAGCGGATCATAATGGCGTGGTTCAGGCTGTTGTCGAATCCCAGGAAGCCAATGGTTCCCCCGTAATAGCTTCGCCGCTGGCTCTCATAACGGTCGATCAGCTTCATGGCCATATGCTTGGGTGCTCCGGAGAGCGTGCCGGCGGGAAACGAGTTTCCCAGGACGGCGACCATATTGGCATCGGGTGGCAGTTTACCCGAAACTTCCGACACCAGGTGGATCACATGCGAGAAGTATTGGACCTCGCGGAAGCTGTCAACCCGTACATCCTGGGCGTTCCTGCTCAGGTCGTTCCTGGCCAGGTCGACCAGCATCACGTGTTCGGCGTTTTCCTTGGGGTCGGTACACAGCTTTTCGGCAAGGATCCGGTCCTGTTCGTCGTTCCCGGTGCGGCGGAAGGTGCCGGCAATGGGATTAATAATGGCCCGGTTCTTTTTGATCCGCAGTTCTGCCTCCGGACTTGATCCAAAAATCCTGAAGTCACCGTAATCGAAGAAGAACAGGTACGGCGACGGATTGACCGAACGTAAGGCCCGGTAAACATTAAATTCGTCGCCCCGGAATCGCTGCGAAAACTGACGGGACAAGACGATCTGGAATACGTCGCCGCGGCGGCAGTGCTCTTTCCCTTTCCTGACCATGTGCAGGTAGTCATCGTCGGTAATGGCCGAGGTTTCTTCTCCTTCAGTGGCGAATCCGGTCACCGGGAAGGTAAGGTTACGCAAAAGCGATTCCACATGACTGATCTCGGTTGGTTCGCCTTCGGGCTGATTTTCGATCAGGGTGATGAGATCCTTGTGATGATCGATGGCAAGAATATACTTGTAAAAGCAGTATCTGACCTCCGGGATGGCGTAGCTTTCCTTTCGTTCCGACTCAATGCCGATCTTCTCAAAATATTTTACCGCGTCGTAGCTCAGGTATCCGAACAACCCGTTTGCCGGGGCGTTGGCACCTTCGCCGGTGAGATGGAACGACCTGAAAAAAGCATGCAGCTCGCCCGCTACGGTCGTTTGACTGCTGACCGGAACGTTTTGAGGCGGAAGGCCGGGCCTTTCGATGGTGATCGTTCCCTGGTCGGCGGTAAAACAGGCCAGGGGCTTCATGCAAATAAACGACCACGCATTTTCATGCCCGTGATAGTCGGAACTTTCCAGCAGGATGGAACGGGGGAAAAGTTCCCTGAATTTGAGGTACACACTCACCGGAGTGAGCGTGTCGGCAAGAATCTGCCTGGTGTTTACCTTGACGTGAATCGGGTTCATAGGATCAAACTTTTTAAAATTTTGCACAAAAAAAGCGGCTTACCGTGTCCGATAAGCCGCTTTTTCATTCATGACGGGCATGACAGCTACTTCTCTCCACGGGTATGTGAAAAGATATCGCGCCACCACCAATTATTTGTCATCAATGTATTCATGTTCATATTTTTTAAAATACCAATATGGCTATTTCTTCTAAAAGAAGACCCCACCACGGAAGCCATATTGTATTTATGTATGCAAACGAAGGTGTAAAAAAATAAATTTTTTACCGGAATTGCAAATTTTTTTT
>CAZOYZ010000914.1:0-1675 GCA_964584045.1 uncultured Prolixibacteraceae bacterium
CCTGGTCGGCCTCTGCAGTATCGTGGTTGCTGTCGAGGCCGTAAAGCACGGTCATGATGCGCTCGCTACTGGACTGGTAAAGTGGAATGGCAAAATTGGTCATGCCGGTAATGCCATCGACGGTGCCGGTCATATTTCCGGGAAATTTCCCGATGTAGTCAAAGATTTCCCGCCGGGTCATGCTGAGTTCGTCATCATGGTTACCAAGTACGGCGGCAAAAGGGATCTTACGCGATACGACCGGTTCGAGAATGGCATCGATCCCTTCCGTAACCGGTTCGCCTGTAACATGATCGCCGGTGTAAATGACCAGATCTGGTTTTTCCGCCTCCAGCACCCGATTCATGCATTCGGCAGCCTCGTCCGATTCTCTGACAGCTGCTTTCCAGTGGATGTCGGTAAACTGGACAATTTTAAATTTCCTGTTAAGCTTGTACGACAATTTCAGTTCCCGGGAAAGCTCATCCTTTTTAGGCAGTGCTGACCATATACCAGCCGATGCACCGGTGCCGGCCAGGGTCAGGCCTCCTGCGACCAGAGAAGAATTCCGCAGAAAAAACCGCCTGTTAATATTTTTACTATCCATTTTGAATTTGTTTTTAATGAACGGATTACTCTTTTCAATGTTTTACACTGAACCATTCCGAAGTATCAAAATCAAAATCACAATCGAATGGTTATGGCTTCGGCCGGTATTGAGGATCATCGTTTATAAACGAATGAGGCACGGTAATCCGGTTGAGGAAACGTCCGGTTTCCAGGCGCGTCCACGTCTCGAAGGCTTCGCTGCCCTCGGTCAGTTCAAAAACCCGCGCCCCGCGGCAGAGCGTGTGGTAGGTGTTGTTCCCGCCTGAAAAGCGTCCGTAACCCAAAGCGATCCCCTGCATATACGACACATAGTCATTATCATGGTCATGCCCCACAAATACCCCTTTCACATCCTTGCATTCGATGAACGCCGTGAACAACCCGGAGTTCACAGGAGGACGACACTCCCGTTCGATCCGCCAGCCCACTTTGAGCTGATCTTGCTGACTGGAAGCAGTCGTGTATTCGACCAGCGGAATATGAAAGAATGCTAAAGCCGGATACGGGATGCCCTTATTTTCGCTGGTGAATTTTCTGCTTTGGCGGGTATACCATTCAATCTGGTTACTTCTGATCCAGTCTTCGCGGTGATCAGCTCCGGGCAGATCACTTAACGCATTCGAATCGAAAAGATAAAAGATAAAGGCCTTTTCACCCGAGCCGTCCGATTTGTAAACCGGAATGACCTGGTTGGTATAGCCAAACACTTCTTCCACAGATTCTTTTTTCGGTTCATTCAGGCATCCGTCCAGCCCGACCACAATTTCATAGACCTGATCGCGGGTGGTGTCCCGTTCCGAATCATGATTTCCAAAGACAACAGCAAAGGGAATGCCGCGGCCCAATGCCGGTCCGGTGACCTTTTCCCATAAAGCTGCCGGCTTACTGTCGGTGACAATGTCGCCGGTGTAGATCACGAAATCAGGTTTCTCAATATCCAGCACCTTGTTCATAATATCGTAGGCATGGTCGGTCTCGCCGGGTGCATAGGTGGCATGAATATCAGTAAACTGGACGATCCTGAATTTCCCTTCCCGGTTAAATGCCAGTTTTTGTTCCCACTTTTTCTGCTCGCGTACGGATGGTC
>CAZOYZ010000915.1:0-1673 GCA_964584045.1 uncultured Prolixibacteraceae bacterium
TTGTCATCGCTTCACCCGATGTAGGCGGAACAAAAAGAGCTAATACGTATGCCCGGCTGCTGGGTACCGACATGGTGATCTGTCATAAATCGAGGGCAAAGGCCAACTTTGTGGAAAGTATGACCCTGATCGGTGATGTGCGCGACAAAGACGTGATTATCGTAGACGATCTGATCGACACGGCCGGCACAATTACAAAAGCAGCGGGATTAATGATTAAAGAGGGAGCCAACTCAGTGCGTGCCTTTGCTGCCCACGGCTTGTTATCGGAACCTGCCTACGAGCGAATTGAAAATTCCGCTCTGCAGGAGGTTTATTTTACCGATTCCATCCCTGCCAAAAATTCGTCGCCAAAAATAAAATACATCTCTGTTGCCGATGAATTCGGAGAGGCTATCAAACGGGTATATAAAAATGAATCAATTAGTTCGTTATTTTATAAGTAAATTTATATATTTGCCACGCTTTTTCCGGACGGCATGATTGTTATGTATGCTGTTTGCCCTTTCTGCGGAAAGGGAGGACTGAGTACCATAATTAAAAAATTTAAAGATCAGAAAATGAAATCAGTAGAAATCATCGGCTCAAAAAGAGCAGCCCTTGGCAAAAAAGACACCAAACGTTTAAGAGCAGCAGAATTGGTACCATGCGTTCTGTACGGAGGTGAAGAACCCATCCATTTTCAGGCAAATGCGGCCGAATTCCGCAAAGTCATTTATACACCCAATGTGTATTTGATCGATCTGAACATTGACGGCGACAAATACAGCGCTGTTATGCAGGACGTCCAGTTTCATCCTGTTGAAGAACAGATTTTACACTGCGACTTTTTGAGAATATCGGACGAAAAACCCATAAAAATTGAAGTACCGGTTAAAGTTGAAGGATACGCTGTCGGGATGCGCGCCGGCGGTAAAATGAAACTGAACCTGCGACGCCTCAAAGTCAAAGGCCTTGCAAAAAATATTCCCGATACGATCCAGATCAATATTGATGATCTTGACCTTGGACAGAGTATTAAAGTGGGACAGTTGAATATTGAAAATCTTGAATTCCTGAATTCCAAAGCAGTGCCTGTTGTCACCATCATGGTTACAAGAGCTGCGCGTGCTGCAGCGAGTGGAACGCCTGCCAAGGAAGCTTAACACCGCTTGTTATGAAGTATCTGATAACTGGATTGGGAAATCCGGGTAAGGAATATGAAAATACCCGCCATAATATCGGGTTTAAAATATTGGACGCATTGGCTGGTGCGTCCAATATTGTTTTTAACGACAGGCGTTACGGCTATGTGGCCGAATACCACTATAAAGCCAGGACATTTCTTCTGCTAAAGCCAACCACCTATGTGAATTTAAGCGGAAGAGCTGTGAATTATTGGCTGAAACAGGAGAAAATTCCTCTCGAAAATCTGCTGGTCATTAACGATGATCTGGCGCTTCCCATGGGAACCTTACGACTAAAACCCAAAGGGGGAGACGCCGGACATAATGGTCTAAAAAGCATCCATGAGGTTCTGGGAACAACCAGTTACGCCCGGCTTCGTTTCGGAATAGGAGCGGACTTCAGATATGGTCAGCAGGTGGATTTTGTTTTAAGCGGGTGGACAAAGGAAGAAGAAGCAATCCTTCCGGAAAGGGTCGACATGTGTATCCGGATCATCCAAAGCTTTG
>CAZOYZ010000916.1:0-1658 GCA_964584045.1 uncultured Prolixibacteraceae bacterium
TGGTTTCTTTACCGGAAAAAAATCTTCCTGAAAGCGTAATGAACATCCATCACATACAACGAAAAAGATGAAACGAACATATTATTTTATCACATCCGGGAGCATGATAAAAATGATCAGGAATGTCACCTTCTTCCTGATGGTTATGTTTTTTTGCGCACTGCTGCTTTTACTCGCTTCAACGGGCGGATTTGCACAGCAAGGTAAACTGAGCCTGCTTAAAATCCCCCTCACGGAAGATACCTCATGGTGGTCGGGAGTCGTCAGTCACGGCCAACTTATGCCGCTTCAGAACGGTTATCGTGCAGATTTAACCAGCAATTACGGGAATCAGGTGCAACCGCTGCTGCTTTCTTCCCGGGGACAGGTCATCTGGTCTGAGAATCCTTTTGAAATACAGGTGGAACAGGACACACTGACGGCATGGTCGCCCGATACGACGCTGGTTTATACCAAAGCCGGTGAAACATTAAAGGAAGGCTTTCGATATGCCTCCCGGCAGTACTTTCCGCCAGCAGGAAGACTTCCGGGAGAACTGCTGTTCGCAGCCCCCCAGTACAACACCTGGATCGAACTGATGTACGACCAAAACCAGACGGATATCCTGGGCTATGCGCGTCAGATCATTGCCAACGGCTTTCCCCCCGGTGTGCTGATGATCGACGACAACTGGCAGGAAGATTACGGGAAGTGGGACTTTCATCCCGGCCGCTTTTCCAATCCCAGGGAAATGATTGACTCTCTTCACGAAATGGGATTTCAGGTGATGTTGTGGGTATGTCCTTTTATCAGCCCCGACTGCGAGGTGTTCCGTAAACTGAAGGATGAGGGGAAACTGCTCACGGACCAGTCGGGGAATCCTGCGGTGGTAAACTGGTGGAACGGATACAGTGCGATCGTGGATCTGTCCGGGCAGGAAGCTGCCCGGTGGTTCAGAGATCAACTTGAAAATCTGAAATCAAAATACGGCGTTGACGGCTTTAAATTTGACGCCGGGGATTTTGAGTTTTATTCTTCGTGCTATTCGGATATGAAAAAGGTAAAACCCTGGGAACATGCAGAATTATATGCCCGCATCGGACTGGACTATCCGCTGAACGAGTACCGGGCGATCTGGAAAATGGCCGGACAACCTGTTGCCAACCGGCTAAGGGATAAAGAGCATTCCTGGGACGATTTGCAGAAACTGATCCCGGATATGCTGGTACAGGGGATCATGGGATACAGTTTCACCTGTCCCGATATGATCGGGGGAGGCGAGTTCCTCTCGTTCCTGAAAACGGAAACCGTCGATCAGGATCTGATCGTCAAATCGGCTCAGTGCCATGCCTTCATGCCGATGATGCAGTTTTCTGTGGCACCCTGGCGGATCCTCGACCGGCAGCATCTGGATGCCTGCAAACAAGCGGTGAAAATGAGAAAGAAATTCACCCCCGTGATCCTCCGGCTCGCCGGAGAATCAGCCCATACCGGCGAACCGGTCGTCAGACCGTTGGAATACGTCTTCCCGCACCAGGGGTTTACAGGAATAAACGACCAGTTCATGCTGGGCGACAGCATCCTGGTTGCTCCTGTCACCAGGAAAAACGAACGGTTCCGGAATGTCGTCCTTCCAAAAGGGAAGTGGTTGGATGACCTGGGGATCATCCATGAGGGGA
>CAZOYZ010000917.1:0-1652 GCA_964584045.1 uncultured Prolixibacteraceae bacterium
CGACATCTACTGTCAAAATAACTACTGCTATCTATATATTTTCTGCATTTTTCTCACAGTATCAATCACTTGCTCACGCAGTTCTACCGGCTCCAGTACTTCAACCCTTTCCCCCCAACCCAGCACCCATGATAAAAACTCACAGGTATCGGTAATTTGAAGTGTCATAACTGTGGAACCATCCTGCTGCTTTTCGAATTGCTGGGTTGGATGCCAAATAGTCTCCTGCATTAGCCTTGTCATATCCCGATCCTTGATCTTCAATTTGATTGTTTTAATTTCCCCGTCCGCTATTATTCCCCATGATGACTGTAATAGTTTATTGGCATCAAAATCCTTTGGAATAGTATATTTTTTATCGACAATTTCTGCTGATTTTATCCTCTCAATCTTGAAGGTACGTACCGATTTCTTCAAATGACAGTAACCGATCACATAACTTGAATGCCCGAAAGCCGCCGGTTCAATAAAATAAGGTTCTATAATACGTACCTTTGTTTCCTCTGATAATATGGATTGATAGTCTATTTTCAGTTGTTTCTGCGTAATCCAGGATTCGGCTACGGTAGCCATGATCTGTATTAGTTTGTCATTCTTGGGCAGTGTCTGCATCCATGCCATAGTTTTATTTACCTGTTGTGATAGCATAGAGGGCAGTACAGAGCTTAACTTGGTAAAAGTGGCATCAATGTGGGGATCATAACGATTCGAATAACCAAGCATCAATCTGGCAGTCAAGAAAATATTCAGGGCTTCCGGTATGGAAAATTTAATCGGCGGCAAATAATACTTATCATCTATTTTCCATCTTGTCCTATTGTTATATATGGGAACATGTAAACCGGCTCCCAAAGCATCTATATCCCGGTATATAGTTCTTACATCAACATCGAATTTCTCGGACAACTCCTTTGCAGAATAACCTGCAGATGAATCAAGAAGAAGAATCCATTCTCTAAGCAGGCGCTCGGTTTTCTTCAGCCCATCTTCCATATTGCCTCCTTGTTAGAGTGTAAATAGTTCCCTTGAATTATATGACTTCAAATAATATTGTCAAACAAGTATTCCACTATCAACATAAATATATAAAATTCATAACAATATTACGACATAAATTGTCATACTAATATTTTATAATCTTAGCAGTAAAAGAGAGGAGAAAAGAAATGGAAGATAAAAACATAGACGAAATTTCCGACGAGGAATTTTTAGAAGAAGAAACAGATGAGGACGATGATGTATTGGGATTTGGGGATCCCAACCGCGATAGAAAAAAACGGGAAAAGATCCGTCAGGAAAACCAGAAACAGATTAACAGCTTTTTCGAAAATGAACAGTTGGCCTATATCAATGCCGTTACTCCTTCTTATTACGGAGGACTACTTACCTGGGCGCTTAATAAGTACCTGGAAAGGAACAAATGGACTACGTTGAAAACGCTGGGGTATAGAGATTCACAACCAATATACACCGAAGTTGATACCGGCAAAGAGACTGTCAATCTTTTATCAAACGGATTTTTATTAATCGAAAAAGAGACTTCCCGCTTTGCGATAATGGTATATATTAACCCGGGGTATCGCGGTTATATACAAATTCAGGGGCCGCAGGAAAAGAAGAACGAGATGCAAGAATTTATTGACGGTGTAATG
>CAZOYZ010000918.1:0-1649 GCA_964584045.1 uncultured Prolixibacteraceae bacterium
AGAATATGATTTTGGAAATATCAATAATCATGAGGCGCGACGTGACCGGAAACTTTTACTCACCGGAAAGGAGCTGGAAAAACTTCAGAAAAAAACAAAGGAAAGCGGATTTACGATCATCCCTTTGAAAATGTTTATTAATGACCGCGGACTGGCAAAACTCGAAATTGGCCTCGCCAGGGGAAAAAAGGCTTTTGACAAACGTGAAACATTGAAACAAAAAGATGCCCGGAGGGATATGGACCGGGCTATGAAATTTTAGGTACTGCGTGCCCTCACCTGCAGGAGAGTCCGCAGTGAAATTTTCCTGTGGAATATATTTCTCATCATGTAGAAGGAACGAACCCGGCCTAGGAGAACATACAGAGTTACTCTTTCCTGCGGCATTTCAGATTGAACAATTAACGTTCAGATTTACAAACCGCTTTTCACAAAAAAACATCTTCATCCATACCAGGGAAGAGTCTGGCATGATATTTTTCACTCAGGCTGATAGTTTAAATTTTAAATCAATCAATTATGAGCAGTAAACTGGAAAATTTACAGGATCTTTTGGAGCATGAACTCCAGGATTTGTACAGTGCAGAAAAACAACTCACCGAGGCGCTTCCTAAAATGGCAAAATCGGCCAAAAGCACCACATTGAAATCTGCGTTCGAAAGTCATCTGAAACAAACAGAAGTTCATCTCAACAGGCTCGAAAAAGTAGCTTCTGAAATTGACATGGACATCAAAGGTGAAGAATGCAAGGCCATGAAGGGGCTGATCAAGGAAGGCTCTGAGATGATGAAGGAAGATGCCGAAGAGGCCGTACATGATGCAGGCCTGATTGCTGCGGCACAACGGGTGGAGCATTACGAAATTGCAGGTTACGGAACCGTGGTACGTTATCTTCAGATGATGAAGATGACCAATGCAGCAAAAACGATGGTACAAACACTGGACGAGGAAAAACAGACGGATTTGAAGCTGTCTGAAATAGCCGAGAAAATAAACGAAGATGCCATGGCGTGACCAACAAGCAGGAGCCTGTAAGAAGTGCATATAAGTCTCTTTGGCCCGATCATCGGAGAAAAGGCATGGGATCGGCGATAAACCAATGATCTCCTGCCTTTTTCCCATGTATCTTTCATCCTTTGAATCAAAGAATTGCCAAAATATGATTGAATAACTTGCCCTGATAAAGTGACTTCAGATAGACCTTATGCTGGAGGGACTGAATAACCAGCTCCGTAAAATCGATATTTTCGAGCCTGCATGCACTGTAAAAGCCTCCCGGACTGAACACATTAATCTCAATAAGCTTGGAACCGATGATGTCGAGGCCAACGAAGAACATGCCATCCCGGATCAGGTAGGGTCTTACCATGGCAGCTATTTGGATAATTTCGTCGGTGATCACGGCAGGCCTGGCTGTACCGCCCACGTGCAGGTTAGACCGGATGTCACCCGACGCGTTCACCCGTTGAAGCGCCGCATATTTCCCCTTGTGATGGATCATATTCCCGTTCATCAGGTAAACCCGGGTATCGCCTTGTTCCGATTCCGGTAAATATTCCTGCGCAACCACGTATCCATCATTACTGATCGCTTCGATCATTTGGTTCAGATTTTTTATATTCTCCTTATTGACCTGAAAAACGCTTTTC
>CAZOYZ010000919.1:0-1645 GCA_964584045.1 uncultured Prolixibacteraceae bacterium
ATTCATCACTGTTTTTCATTTCGGATGTTTGTTATGCTGCAGGCTTTGATAACCTCTCCAATTTCAACCGGAAATTTAAAGCTCTGACCGCACCGACACCCAAAGAATACAGGAGTCAGTACCTGACCCCGTAGAGGTGCACGTGTCCCTGCGCTATGCTCCTCCGTTAACAGAAAACATCCCGTTCCGCATTTCCTGAATCAGAGCGGTGAGTTCACTGAGTTCCTTTTCCGTGAACTCCGGATGTGCGTCAAAATACTGACTGATCAGCGACATCTTTTCAACGTATGGCTGAAGGGACTCATCGGACGGGAAAAATTCCATTAGTTCCAAAAGATTTTTTGCGAGGTCCCTTCTTTCAGAAAGGTAGCTGATCATCGCTTGATTTTCTTTCGCGTAGCTGGTAAGCTGGGTCAGCAGGTAAAATGACTCCATATTCGCACCAATGAATACCAGTGCATAAACATCAGGCACTTCACTCGTGCTTAGTTCGTTCCGGCATGTTTTCAGGAGCCGTTCGGCATAATATTCCACCGAATCCCTACCGACCTTATTTTGACTGATCATATCGAGCATATTGACCGTTAACGGGATCTGATCCTTTACTCCCAGTCTTAACGTCATTTTTTTTATGACGTCGCTTAAATAAGGAATCACATCATGCCGGTTATACACATTGGCATAAATCATGTCGGTCATGTAAGCACCCCAGGAAAGGGATATCTCATACTGGGTCTCAAAACGCTCCATGGCTTCAACGGGCAAGGTAAGATCGAAGATATAGGACGAACCCTGTTCATTGATGAAGTTGATGATTTCCAGTTCTCCAGGCGACTCCCGGATAATTGAGTTAATCTCTTCCCGGAATACGGTGAAATCGACAGAATCGACAGGTGTTACAATCTCCTGCCGGCTGGTTGCCTGCTTTTGCCTGCAACCCCATCCGCCCAAAAAGATCAGGCTGATATAAATTAGCTTCTTCATAGACGTGTTATTTCTCCGAACCAAACGACGTGTAAATCCCGAACATGGAAGCATATTTTTGACCTTTCCAGTCCCACAACCCGGCATAGAAAACGGTTACAGGCTGTTTTTTCAGGAAAGAGTATTCAGCCCGCGGACCCGCCGCATACATCTGGTAGAAACGGATTAGCTCGCCCCCGAACTTGAACGGGTCTTTCACATAAAAGACCATCGTGTCCCACCTGTGGCGTTTGCCTCCGTATTCGAACGCACCAAATGCTGAAAACCGGTTCCTGGCAACAGAGAAAACCGGAGAAAACCGCATCAGGGATTTTTCGTTCGACTGGAAGCCTGCCAGAAAAGCCAGCGAAACTCCCTTCGCCGGAGTCCAGTTCGGGCCGGCCAAACCTTCTCCCCAACTGTTTTTATTGTATCCGTTAATGTAAAAATATGAACTGAAACCAATCTTCGAATTGAAGGAATAATTGGTATATAATGTTCCTATCGGCATAATTTCACCGTCGTAAACGACATTATACTGGTTGATCTTGAACACAGTCTGTCCCAATGCAGGGAGGCAGAATACCAAAAGGAGTAAAATCCCGATCACTTTCATATCCTTCATCGATGTACCAAGTATCAAGACCAAAAAATTTGTGCGTCGCGACTCCAGGGTAAAGAC
>CAZOYZ010000920.1:0-1643 GCA_964584045.1 uncultured Prolixibacteraceae bacterium
GCAAGAACAACCTGAATGTCTTTTTCATCGTTGTAATTCGAAACATTGAAACTAGTGCCTGTCACTTTTAAACCCACAGTACCAAGTGTGAGTACGAAGGGTTGCCGGTTGTCTTCGGCCACGTTAAAAAAAGCTTCGCCTGTTACAGCAACATTCCTGGTTTTACTCTTCTTAAAAGTTGAGGGATAGCTGATCGTACTGCCGGACATTAACCAAACATTAGTCCCATCGGGTAAATTTATTTTTTGGATTTTTTTGGCGGAGACAGATTCTTTAATGATCGTTTCTCCGGAATCGTAACGGTTAAATACAGTGAAATAGGATACGGTAAGAATAATTCCCAGGAGAAAAACAGCCGCCGCATTTCTAAGCCCGGCAAATAATTGGCTGTATGTACGGGGATGAGAGATTTTCTTATGCCTTTTTTTTATTTTTCCCCACACCTCATAAGGATTATAAGACACGTCAGAATGGATTTTCTGTTCCGTCCATTTTTCACCCAGGTAGCTTTCAATTTCTGCTTGTCCTTTCTCGCTGTTGAGCCAGACAAATAAAGATTTTAGTTCCTCATCAGAAGTTTTATCCTGCAAGAATTTTTGAATCACATCGATCTTATTCCGACCTGACATAACAATGTTCTTTTTTCATATCATAGCATACGGATGAAGGATTAAAAACTATTACGGTGATGTGATTTTTTTTTAAAAATTTTTTCCAATGGTACCTGGCTCATTCGTAATACTCCCCTAAGATCATTACCGGGTTACATCCAGCCTATATACGACTGTCTCTATTTTATCCGTTAGAGGACGAAACAACATTTATAAAAAAAAGGAGAACGACGACGGCAAGGCCGTACTTTTTTAATTCTTCTTTCATGAACTTGTTTGCTTTTAAGAGCTGACTGTCTACGGTTATAACCGATATTCCTAATTTTTCTGCAATTTCTTTACGGGAAAGGCCTTCAACCTTTTGTAAGAGAAAAATTTCCTTCCTTTTGGGAGGTAGACCATTCATGACGGAATCTAGTATAAACCGGGTTTCCTGAAATAAAACATATTCGTCGGTTGTATTTTCAGCGAGGTCGGCGATAAATCTGAAATGTTTTTCAAATACGGCCCGGCTCACTTTTTTTCGGTTGTGATCGATAAATGAATTTCTGGCGATCCTGAAAATTAAAGATTCAAAAGAGTATTCTTCCCGGAAAAGTTCCCTTCGTTCCCATAGTTTCAGGAAGGTTTCCTGGACTATTTCTTCTGCGTCTTCTTTCGATTTGAGTAAGCCATATAAGAAATAAAACAATCTTTCATTATAGCGACGAAAAAGAGACTCAAACGCATACTCATTCCCTTCCCTGAATGCGTTGATTAGTTGTTTCTGCGATTGAGTATGTCTGAATCTGGTCAAAATGAAAATTTTAAGTTTCAGTAAATTTATAAAATGATTTTTACTTACAGAGTTTGCATTTATTGATGTGACGTTTCATTCATTGCGATCATAGAGCAAATCATGTTTGCTTAGATATTCTCTTAAACAAAGTATTAGTCAGTTATTCTTTCACAAGTTTAAAAAATAAAAATAGACGACGCAATCGTTTGTGTGATGATATTTCTAACCATTTATATACTATTTTGAATCTCTTC
>CAZOYZ010000921.1:0-1638 GCA_964584045.1 uncultured Prolixibacteraceae bacterium
CCCGCAACAGGTTCCTTATAAAGAATAATTTTCGGATTTTCCGTTATGCGGCTGTTCTGTTCGTTCTGATTGCACTGGCCGGCATATTGGGTATTATGACATACCGGGATACACGTTCTGAGAAAAAAGAGATCATGATTACCGTCGCTTCTTCGACTGGCGAAATGAAAGAGGTGGTACTGCCTGACGGAACGAAGATATGGCTTGGCGCTAATTCAACGTTAAAGTATGATGAACGGTTTGGTGACAAAAACAGGGAAGTCATTTTCAATGGAGAAGCCATGTTTGACGTGGTAAAAGATGAAAAGCTTTCTTTTGTCGTAAACTTAGAAAATGCCTCCATTCAGGTTCATGGTACGAGATTTCTGGTAACTGGTTATTCCGAGAGAAGCAAAAGCGAGATCGTTTTGCTTGAAGGAAAGGTTAAATATCAACAGAATGATCAGACCGTTTTTATGTCACCGGGCGAACGGCTCACAGGCGACCGGTTAACGGGAGAGATCATCAGGGAGCAGATCGACACCGCCCATTATCAGGATTGGGCTGAGGGGAAAGTTTACCTCGACAACCGGGAATTAAGCGATTTAATCTTTATGTTGGAAAAATGGTACGGAGTGAAGTTCGTTTTCAGCAACGATAACCTGAAATCTTACAAATTCACAGGATTTATCAATAAGGAAAAACCATTAGACTATGTACTGAAAATTATTACACTAACGAATAAAGTAAAATTTAAAAAAGAGGGAGAAAAAATAATGATCACAGACTAATAAAGCTAACCAAACAAAAAAGTCGGGAATTGTTTCCGCAACGCCCGACTTTTAATTTCTGTATGCTTTTCGGGTTCAGGGAAAAGCATAATAACAAGTTTAATTTTCAATGACAAATTTATGAAAAAAAAGTATTTCCTGCATAGGCGGGGTGGCACTTTTGATGTGTCAAAAATTTTTCGTTGTATGCGTTTAACGTTGTTTTTGGTTTTGCTGAATGTTTTTGGAGTGTATGCCAGGGACTCCTTTTCGCAAAACACGCGATTTAATCTGGATTACAGAAACACATCTATTAGACAGATCCTGGAGGATGTCAAAAATCAGGGGAATCTGGAATTCTTTTTCAGTAACGACGATTTTGATACCAGCGTTAAAGTTGATATCTCGATCAAAAACGGAACTTTAAAGGAGGTACTAGATCGGATTATTTCGTCGGAAAAACTCCGGTACCGTGTTGTCGATAATACTGTAATTATTTCAGACGTTGAAAAATCTCCCGAACCGGCTGTCCAAACGGAGGAACGGGTCAAGGGAAAAGTGACAGATAGTGAGAATCATCCGCTACCGGGAGCAACAATCACCATAGTTGGAACAACCCGTGGCGTGATTACCGATACAGACGGAACTTATTCCATTGAAGCCGAACTCCGCGATAAACTGGTCTTTTCCTTTATCGGGATGGAAAGCCAGATCATTGATGTCGGTAGCCAGAAGACGATCAATGTCCGGATGCAAGAGAAATCGCAGGAGTTGGAAAATGTGACAGTGGTGGCTTTTGGAAAGCAGAAGAAGGAAAGTGTGATATCATCGATTGAAACCATTAAAGCAGATGAACTGCGTGTCCCTTCCAGTAACCTGACAACGGCGT
>CAZOYZ010000922.1:0-1638 GCA_964584045.1 uncultured Prolixibacteraceae bacterium
ATCAACCACAACCACGCGCGGCTTCCTTTAAACGGATTCTTCAGTTTGATCTTTACCCTTCTCACACCTTACCTTATTGGAATTAATTAGTTCCGCAAATCTAATTCCGTCCAGTTAGCTGCTTGTTAAACAAAGCTTAGAGGAAGATTAAATAAGGGTTAATATCCGATTAAATCAGCATCCTACGTGCGAAGATTTAAATTTTAAGCCAAAATAGATCAGATAGTTATAAAATCACAAAAAAATTAACCCGCTTTTACATTTTTTGTGGTTTGAGAAAATCATTAAAGGACATGGAAAGGGGTTCGTTATACAATTCCTGGTAAAGTGCGGCGAACTGATCATAGGTAAAACGGGCTGTATTCATGTTATTCTGGAGTACCAGTGCCTTTAATTTATAGGATAAAGCCTGATCATTGACAGGGTCTGTAATTAAGATGCGGTCGGCCAGTTTCAGGATTAATTCGTGATCGTGTTCCATTTCGAGCTTGCCGATAAAGTTCATGAGGATATCCACAATACTGTTCCCGACGTTGCCGGCATACACATCCAGCCAATCGTGCGATTCGCCTTTAAAAACTTTACCTGCGCTTACGATTCTGTAAAAATCGGCATAAAAATCGCTTTGATTTTCACGGGGCTCCGCAAGTAATTTCAGGCATTCTACATAATCGCAGTAAACGCTTCCGGAAAAACGCATCGTCCAGCAATCGATATGGAACAAGACATCAACTTTATCCATCGATTCGAGGATGAGTCTTAGTTTCCGGATGGTCACACCACGGCTGTTTTTGGCATTCTGATAATTCAGGTCAGGCCAGAGGGTGTCGGACAACTCTTTGGTCGATACTCCTTTTCTTCCCTGTTGCGAAGAAACGAGGATCAGCAGGAATAAATGTTTGATCTTTGGGGTGAACTGGCCCGTAATATCCAGGCCTTTCCGGTCCGACACCTTGAAGTCACCGAAGAGTTGGATGAAATTTCTGTCGGGGTAAGATCCGAAGTCAGGGTCTTGTAATTCCTTCAGTTTCTCTGAACTCAGAAGGTGCCTGCGGTATGACCGGAAGGGCAGCCTTTTGTAAAGCCAGAAGAGAGCGAGCAGGGCAATCAGGACAATGCCGATTTTGGATAATAAGGGGTAACGGCTGAAGATATTTTTGTGCGGGGTGAGGTCCACCAGGTCTCTGCTGAGGCTCCAGATCTCTTCTTCTCCCAGTGTTCGTGACCAGATTGTCAGGTCGTCCAGTGAACCGATCATGTTCGACGAGCTCTTATAACCGGCCAATCCCATGTAAATATTGTCGCGGCCTTTATAGGAAGGATGTCCCATTGAGCGGCTATCCGGCTTGCCATCCACATATATGGCCTGTTCCCCGTTCAGTTTGCTGTACCGCCAAACCAAATGATACCACCTGCCTGCTTCTATTCTGGTCTTCCCCTGCAGATCGTTGGAGAAAAATCCGAAATAGGGCCTGCCCGCCCGGATCACCAGGTGAATGCTCTGCTGATAGGAGCCCCCGGTTGTTCCGAGGATACAATAATCTTCCTTACCCTTCTCATACCGGTCGATCTTTACCCAGGCAGAAACCGTAAAATCATGATCCCTCAATTTCAGATCCTCGGCCTTTGGCAGCACCA
>CAZOYZ010000923.1:0-1633 GCA_964584045.1 uncultured Prolixibacteraceae bacterium
AAACTGAAAATGGTTTTTTTTCTGTTCATAGCCGGTCATTTTTATAGGTATAAAGGTAATACATACCTGATGTGGCGAATAATACTAATCTTTTTATTGATGATACTTTTCTTTAAAAAATACTGATTTAAACCGGCTTTTAATATTTTTCTATCTATATTAGTATCATAATACCGTTATCAGATGAAGGTACCTGAAATCAGATTATTCAAAGAGCCAGACCAATCGTTTATCGTGTACCACGAAAAAAAGCCTTTTTCACCCTGGCATCATCACCCGGAATATGAACTTGTCCTAATAAAAAAAGGGAAAGGAAGAAGAATGGTCGGCGATCATATTGCTCATTTTAAAGACAATGACCTGGTTTTGGTTGGTCCGAATACACCTCATGAATGGCAGTGTGACAAAGAGTTCTTCCTGACAAACGGAGAGTTCACCGGAGAAGGGATTGTCATCCAGTTCACACATGATTTCCTTGGTGAAAAATTCTTCAACATTCATGAAAACAAAGCGCTTCGACTTTTTTTAGCCGGGTCGTCCAGGGGATATGAAATTTACGGACAGAGTAAAAGTCAAATTGTCTCTCTCATGCATAAAATGATAAAAATGAGTGACACCGACCGCTTTTATTCTTTATTTTCAATTTTCAAAATATTCTCATCAACGACCGAATTCAATGTCCTTTCCAGTCCGATTTTTCGGGAATCCTTTTGGTTAAAGGATAATGAACCCATGCAAAAGGCATTGCAGTATATCATCCAAAACTTTCAGAAACAGATCCAGGTAAACGATTTACTGAAAATTACCAATATGTCTTATTCTTCATTTTGCAATTCATTTAAGTACTCGTACAGAATGCCTTTTAAAGAATATCTGCTGAACGTGCGGATCGGTTACGCGTGCAGGCTGTTGATGGATGCGGCGAAAAGCATCTCAGAAATTGCCTATGACTCCGGATTTGAGAATCTTTCCAACTTTAACCGGCAATTCAGAAAAATAAAAGGCACTACCCCTTCCCAATTCCAAAAACAAAATATCTCTTGCTGACCAGACCCGTTTTTTGAGCGCCAGGCGTAGCCATTAAGTCATCAAAGGGAGAAGGCCCTCCGCATAGGTAATTTTATTTGTCTATAAAATCAAAGGGATATTTAAAAGCTTTGATTTTTTCACCGGTCCTGAGCCGGATCCAGCTTTCAAAAGCACGTTCTCCTTCAGTCAGCTCGATCACCCGGGCACCATTACTTCCATCGGGATGGTTATAGTGGGAAGTTTTCCGGCTTCCGGTTACCCGGCCGTAGCAAAGCATGATTTCTTTCCAGCACACCACGTAATCGTTCAGGTGATCATGCCCCACGAAGACTGCCATCACATCGCCGTTTTTCTTAAATGCCGAAAACAAGCCGGTATTCCTTTTCGAACAGGCGACCTGTTCTTTCCGCGTACCGTAAAAACGGGCATCCGGATCGATAATCGCCTCTTTAAATTCGGGAACCGGAATATGAAAGAAGGCCACCGACGGGATTGGGACACCCTTGTTTTTTTGCGTATAGTCTTTACTGGTGCGCGAATACCAGGCTACCTGGTCGGCCTCTGCAGTATCGTGGTTGCTGTCGAGGCCGTAAAGCACGGTCAT
>CAZOYZ010000924.1:0-1628 GCA_964584045.1 uncultured Prolixibacteraceae bacterium
GACATGAGCTCCGGCGCATTGAAACTGATCGTATCAATCAAAGATATTGCCAAAGTGATGTATCCGGATGGATTCCCGGCCGACACGCTGAACCGGAACCTTTATTTTTTCAGGGCCGGCTACAATCCTTCAGGCAGCCGCATCTTCATCTTTGTCAAAGATTTTCAAAACAGATGGGGCAACTGGACGATCCGAACAGAAGGCTACACCGTTCAACCGGACGGAACGGATGTCCGTTATTTCTACAGGGAACCAAGCCACCATTACTGGCTGAATGACGAGGAAGTGCTGGATAACGGCTATCACGCTTCGGCCGGAGAAAAAGCAAGCCTGGGATTTTTCCGGTTTAAGGACGACGGTACGGGCCAGGCAAAGGAAAAGGTTTTTGGTGCACCCAACGGGCATATCACGATCGACCGCACAGGCGACTGGGTTTTAAATGACGCTTCGGATGGAGACGGACATATTTCCCTGTATTTATGTCATCTGCCGACCCGGAAATTCATTCCACTGGCAAAGCTGGAAACCCGGATTGGCGGGTATATTTACAGAACGCACCTCGCCGCAATGCGGACGGACCTTCACCCCCGGTTCTCACACGACGGGAAAACCATCTCGTTTGATTCAACCCACGAGGAGGATTTCGGGAGACAGATCTATATCATGGATGTTTCACAAATTGTTGACAATCCGCCGCAAAGAGATTGACAGACTTTCAGATTCTCAGACTCACGGATTTTCAGACTTTCAGACAGGAGTAACTTATAAAATAAACAGGATGTTTTCAGTAAAGAATAAATGTATCATCATTACCGGCGCCGGCGGTGTAATCGGATCGACCATTGCGGTTGCACTGGCAAAAGCAGGTGCCCGCCTTGCGCTGCTTGACCTCCATGAAGAAAAATTAAGGCTTACAGGAGAACGGGTAAGAGCCTTCAGCCCTGATCATCTTACCTGCGCCTGTGATGTGTTTGACGCGGCCGGGCTGAAGGAGCAGCGATCGGCTGTTTTAAAGGAATTTGGCCGCATTGACGGCCTGCTGAATATTGCCGGTGGTGCCGTTAAAGGGGCCTCCACCCGGGCTGAATTCCTCAGGACGGATACACCTCTTGAAGACTCCTTTTTCGGACTCAGCCTGACAGATTTTCAACGCACGTCCGACCTCAATTTTATGGGAAGCGTCATCCCTTCGCAGGTTTTCGGTGAAGCCATGGCCCGTCAGGGGTCAGGCCATATCATCAATATCAGCTCGATGGGAGCATTCCGGCCCCTGAGCAAATCGCCGGCTTACTGCGCCGGTAAAGCAGCCATTACCAACTTCACGCAGTGGCTTGCCGTACACCTGTCCACCTGCGGCATCCGGGTGAATGCAATTGCTCCGGGCTTTTTCCTGACCGAGCAAAACCGCTTTTTGCTGATTGATGAAAGAACCGGAGAATTTACGCCCAGGGGGAAACGGATTGTTGAGCATACCCCCCAGGGTAAATTGGGAAACCCTGAAGATCTGGTCTCAACGGTGATCTGGCTGCTCTCCGATTCTTCGTCATTCGTGACCGGAGCGGTCATTGCGGTCGACGGAGGATTCAATGCATATAACGGAATTTAAACCAATTGAAATGGAAATTGTC
>CAZOYZ010000925.1:0-1627 GCA_964584045.1 uncultured Prolixibacteraceae bacterium
GGTCAACGCCCAGACGGACCCCAAAAGTCGGAAGACGCGGAACGGTATTCACTTTGTGGAAAACGTTAATCGGGAAATTAGACATAATACCTCCATCTACAAAAAAGACTTCCTTGGGAACCGGTCCGTAATACTTCACCGTTTCCTCCCATTGCTGCTTCGCTTCTTTCCCCTGCGGAATATGACCGATCTTTAAAGGTTCAAAGAAATAGGGGATTGACATGGAAGCCCGGACGTAAAGTGCCGGATTTACCTTTTGCGGCTCCTTCCAATAGAGTTTGGCCATCGCCGGGAATTCAACCTTGGTCTCTGTGTTCAGCTCGGCAGAGATCATGGCCAGTCGCGGCTTTAATCCCTCGATCGTTTTATCGATCCCGTCCCTGATTTTCAGATCAGCGGGTAACGCGCCAAATTTGATCTCCAGATCGGTCTGGGAAGTGATTCCGTATTTCTTCAGGAAATCCCTCAGCCATTGGGTAAAGTCATCTCCCGGATTTAATCCAAGATGATCAAAGATATCGTCAAGAACCTGCCATCCTTTCCAGATCAGCTTTACCCGCCTGACCTTTTTCAGGATGGCATCGATGAAGTCCTTTGCATCGTCATCACCATCGACAAAGTCGAACAGGTCTTTATTGACCAGTTCCTCGATCACCAATTGTGATTTCGGCTGTGAAATATCTCCAAGCCCGGCCAGCAGCATGGCATTGATCGATCCCGCCGAGGTTCCCGCCAGGCTCAGGAACCGGATCCCCATTTGCTCCAGCACATAGGTATACCCGATCAACGCGACGCCCAGCACTCCCCCGCCTTCCTGAACCAGTTCGACATACTGATTCCCTTTTTCATCCAGAACATCAGAGAATTCTTTCTCATTGATCCTGTCCCGCTTCAGTTCTTCAACGATTTTAACCACTGAAGGATTTTCGGTAAAATCTGTGATCTTCATCCGTATATTCGATTTAATGTCTCTAAGAAAACTACTTAAATTTTAACTGATTAGAACAAAAATAAATATTAGGTAGTATTGTTTGACAATTCTGATCACATTCTTTCTGATTTTCGATCTGGCAGCGATGCTTTAATAGCCATAATTTCAATTTTTTGGTTGATTTTCCCGGTTTTGAGCAATCCTTTTCCATTCAAGTCCAATTTTTATGCCCGTCGGTTAATTGAAGTTGGGGTTATGCCCGCATTCTTTTCAGTTCGGCTTCGAGCGCCTGTCGTTCCTGTCCGAGAATCTCCCGGCCTGTCTTTTTCAGGTTTTAAACGCTTACCCCCAAACCGATATCTCGTTTGTAATGATGCCAGCCTCGCTCCGGGCATCGGCCAAGACTCTTGATTAAAAGAAATTCATTCATTTTAATAATAAGATCCCGGTCAATCATTCACGGGTATGCAACGACCACCCTGAATCCGACATCATAGACCCTTTGCCACGATTCATATGAACGGCGCACTGAAGATCCGGCATCTGCTGGCCGGTCTGCCCATGATCCGCCTCGTGCCACTTTGGAAATAGTAAGGTCTTCATTGTTTCTGCCATCTGATTCAACATATGGATACGGCTTGTAACTGCTTTTTGTCCATTCGCTTACATTGCCAATCATATCTTTTAAGCCCCAGG
>CAZOYZ010000926.1:0-1619 GCA_964584045.1 uncultured Prolixibacteraceae bacterium
CTGGCTACTTCAGCCATATTGTCGCCCCTGAAAACAAGCCGGCCTTCCGTCCACGCTTTAAATTTTGAAGCATCGACGGGATTCACGTGAAGCCGGCCTTCCTCAAGAATTAATTGCTCCGACGGCTTTAAAATGACTTTATTCGCCTGCGATCGATCTGAAAATTCCACTTTTCCGTTCCGGAGAACCACCTCCACGTATTTTTCGTCGGGATAAGCGCTCACATCGAAGCTTGTACCCAACACCTTGATCTTTGAATCGCCGGCGCTGATCTCGAACAGGTGTTTTTCATCATGGAAAACATCGAACCAGGCTTCGCCTTTAAGAGCGACCTTCCTGTTTTCGCTGAAAGGCATCGAATAGGTGAGGGTGGAACCACTGTTAAGCCAGCCTGTTGTTCCATCCGGCAGGTTGAACGATACCCGCGAACCCATCGGAGCGTAAATGGCGGAGCTTGCCTGCTTGTCGGCAGTCGGGGGTACAAAGCCTCTTAACCAGCCAACGTACATACCTCCTGCGAGAAGTGACGGCAAAAGCAAAACGGCTGCTGCTTTTATGTAGACCTTTGTGATTTGACGAATAAATGTTTTTCTTTTTTGTGATTCCTTTTCACGGATAAGATGATGAATCCGGTCGAGGATCCTGCTTAGCTTAGTATCCTTTACATAGGGTTCACGAAGAACAGTTTCCCAATCATTTTCAAGATGATGTTTTAAGTGTGGATTCCCGTGTCCCCGGGAGAAAAAATCTTCCATCCATGCGATATCATCCTGATCAGCTATTCCGCTGATGTACCGTCCGATCCTTTCTATTTCAGTTTGCGTAAACATTTTAGTTCATTTGAAAACCAGAACAGTCATTTCTGTTCTTCTGTATAGTTATACACACAAGGCACGCGAATCTCATCTAAAATCAGTGATTTTTTTAAATGATTTTTTGCGTTTTCAGAGAGTCTTCTGTAAACAAGTGATTTATGTATGATCAGAAACCCGTCTGTCGGCCCGCAAACGTCTAAATAAAAAATAACGAAAAGAAGAGCAGTACCGAAGGATGTTTGTCTTTTAAACCCGTGCGAACGAATTTCAGGGCTTCGGAAACGTAATTATCGACGGTGCCTGGAGAAAGCCCAAGCTCCGATGCGATCTCCCGGGTCGATTTACCTTCGATCCTGCTTTTTATGAAAATGATTTTTTGTTTCTCGGGCAACCTGTCGATAATCTTTTCAACCTGCTGCAGCACCGACCGGTAATCGATTTGCTCTTCCGTGGCATCAGACGCTTCCCCGTTGTTTTCTGCTGTTGTCCGGGCAATAAACTGCCGCTGGTATTTTCTCCGCCGGAACAGGTTACAGATCTCGTTATAAGCGATGGTAAACAGGTACGATTTGAATGAGGTCTCCTTTTTCAGTTTTTTTTGATTCTCCCATACCTTCAGAAAAACCGATTGAACCAACTCTTCCGTTTCTTCTGCCGATTTCAGGTATTTCAATGAAAAGACATAGAGCCTTTGGGCATATTTCTCATAGACCAGGTCAAAAGCTTCTACGTCACCTTTCCGCAGATTCTCAATCAATTCGTTATCATCCGGAAATATCTTCAATGTTAAATGATCGTTCGTTC
>CAZOYZ010000927.1:0-1608 GCA_964584045.1 uncultured Prolixibacteraceae bacterium
GTTTTATGGCAGTTTTTGTCGGATAGTTGTCATTGCAGACAAATTTGGATCCTTGTAACTTGCAGTCGTTTATCTGACTAACCTTTCGGACCGTTTTCCCAATTTAAAATTAAACATGATGATTAAAGTTGCGATTAACGGATTCGGGCGGATCGGACGTCTCGCCTTCCGTAAAATGCTGGAGAATGAAACACTGGAGGTAGTTGCCGTGAATGATCTGAGCGCTCCTTCCATGCTGGCTTACCTGCTGAAGTATGATTCCATCCAGGGAACATTTAAAGGGGATATCACCCATACAGACGATGCGTTAACCGTAAACGGAAAATCTGTCGCAGTTTACGCAGAACGCGTTCCGCAGAATCTTCCCTGGGCGAAGCTTCAAATCGATCTGGTACTGGAATGTACCGGGATTTTTGAGTCAAAGGAAAAGGCATCGGCCCATTTGGCAGCAGGAGCGAAAAAAGTGATCGTTTCAGCTCCGTCGGACAAGGACGTGAAGACCGTCGTTTACAACGTCAATCATGATATCCTTGACGCAAACGACCGGTTGATCAGTTGTGCTTCGTGTACGACCAATTGTCTGGCACCCCTGGCCAAAGTGTTGAACGACAGGTTCGGGATTGTGGCCGGACAAATGTCAACCATCCACGCTTATACCAATTCACAGCCCTTGCTGGACACACCCGATCCTAAAGTAAACTACCGCAAGTCGAGAGCCGCTGCCGATAATATCGTCCCGTATACCACAGGAGCAGCCAAGGCCATCGGGTTGGTCATTCCGAAGCTGAAAGGTAAACTGGACGGTTCTTCCCAACGCATTCCGGTGCATTCGGGGTCAATTGTTGAACTTTATACCGTGCTTGGGAAGAAGGTGACGGAAGATGAGATTAATCAGGCCATGAAAGATGCCTCGAATGAATCGTATGGCTACAATGAGGACTACATTGTGTCCAGCGATATTGTCGGGATGGGGTATGGTTCGCTTTTCGATGCCACTCAGACCAAAGTGGTGTCGTCGGGTGACAGCCAGCTGGTTAAGACTGCTGCGTGGTATGATAACGAAATGTCGTTCGTGTCGCAAATGGTGCGCACCGCGTCGTATTTTGGGGCATTATAAAAATAAATCAGGGGAGTTGCCGCAGGCTTCTCCCTTTTTTTCTAGGACAGCGACGTCTGAAAACTCCTCCGGTAATCACTTGGCGTTGTTCTGAAATGCCTCAGGAACAGCCGGCGGAGGGTGTCCGGACCGCCCAGCCCGCACTCTTCTGAAATTTCCTCCATGGTCAGTTTGGTTTCACTCAACCGGCGACGGGCTGTTTCTACCCTGAGTTTCTCAACAAATTTGGCTGGAGTAATCCCCGCTTCCCGATGAAATACCCGTGCAAAATTGCGGGGGCTCATCGACACCTTTTCGGCCATTGCTTCCACCGAGAGATCTTCATTCAGATGCCCGATCAGCCAATCCTGCAATTCCCGGATCGGCTGGTAATTGACTTTCTGGAAAGACAGCATGGCACTGTACTGCGATTGGCTTCCCGGGCGCTTCAGGTATAAAACCAGTTGCCGGGCCACCATCAGGGCCACGTCCCTGCCGTAATCTTCTTCGAC
>CAZOYZ010000928.1:0-1603 GCA_964584045.1 uncultured Prolixibacteraceae bacterium
CTGGCTTTATGCATAAGCACGGTTTCAGGCTTCGGCCCGACGATCACTGCTCCCTGTCTGACCAATTCATCCAGCTTGATCAATACTTCAGGATGAATCTGAGATTCCCTGGCCAGCGCCAGTATCCTGAACCGGGCACCTGTCCGGGGCAAGACCAGTTCATGGTCCTTTACCGTAAGCTCCTTAAGTTTTTCGGTATTGATAATTTCATAATCGTATCCCGGGCCTGCAGTGAACCTGCTGTTCTTGTGACCTCCGTAATTGGGGATCGTATCGCCGTAATAAAAGAGCACGTCAGCCACAAAATTTGCCTCCTGCAAGACAAATGAGATGCGTCCCAGATAGTCGTTGAACGGTTTGATCTTGGGCCACCATACCTGTTTATCATTATAGTGGACGCCGGCATGGTATACAATTCCGGGGAATCCTGTTCCGGCGGGATTATGCGTCGATCCGTGCACCACCACTTTATTCATCCCCTCACAAAAAGCGCGGTCGCCAACCGGTTTCATCTCAAAGGGTCCTTCCTGCCAGTGCTGAAAAGTGGTAAACGCTTCCATTTCCACAATCCCGCGGCCGTAAAGATGGGAAGCCGCTGATACCTCCTTCACCACCCGCATAATATCAATCCCCTTTTCATTGAAACGGCCATGATTGATCCAAAACTCTCCCCGCGGGATGTCCAGGGCACCCAATGCCTTGATCGGCTCGACAGGGACTTTGTGCAAGGGAAGTCCCGGACCGCCCGACTCACAGTTGTTTTTCAGTCCGTGCTGGTTGCATATTTCTTTGGACTTCTGATAAAAGTTGTTGATCATCAATTCAGAGATGGTCCGTTGATAATCCATTTTAAAGTTGACGGACAGCTCCGGAAGAAACAAGTCGTCTGTAAACAAAACCGGAAGAAATTTTTCGACCCCGTAACCGTTCACCGTCCTGAACATCTCCGGCAGGGTGGTTGTCCAGGTCAGCGCCTTTTCCTCATAACTGGCCATATAAAAACTTTTGAGCGCCGTTTTTCGAAGGTCGCCTAACACCGATTCCAGTTTGTCAATGACATACATAAAGTGAAATTCTGCGGCCTCCGCGTCGTAATGATCGACCGTGGGCCCGGCAGAATATTTGCTCGGAAGCACCAGATTCTCGCCCGAGTTAGAGCACACATATCTCAGAATATCCCATTGCCCGGCAGGGGCTTTCCAGGTTAGCACCTCTGTTTTTGGATCAAAAAATCGGGAAACGTTGATCACCTGAGCCGTGTCGAGCGCGTTTTTCTCCATCCCCGCGGGTATGGCCAGCACGGCAATTTCCTGATAAAAAACCGGTTTACCGTCGGGTCTGTATTGAATCCGGCGCTGTTTTCCCCAGGCGTCCTTTTTTGAAATGTCGGGGAAGGGAAGCTTCATGGTCAGCGGTCTGCCGCCGCTGACTTCCGTTTGCGCATAAAAAATTGATTTTGCCGCATGTTTGGGAGGGATCCAGCTCCCTCCGGCGTTCCAGCTGCTGGATGTGTTCAGTCCGACCTCCATGCCCAGTTTCCCGGCTTCATCAATGGCATATTTTAAGATCTTCAGGGATTCTTCGCCTAAAAAAGCCGGTCCTG
>CAZOYZ010000929.1:0-1603 GCA_964584045.1 uncultured Prolixibacteraceae bacterium
AAAAAACAAAAGGAGATTGAGCAAATCATCGATTCGATCTCCCAAATCAGGGTGATCAACCTGACCAACAAGCTGGCAAGGATGACCATGACCGGGTACTATGATGTCGGGAAATTTGAGATCGGGCCGTTCTACAGTTTTTTCAATACCAATAAAGTGGAGGGTACGCATTATTTTTTCGGGGGCCGCACCAGTAGCGAGATCAGCGAAAAAATGATGATCTGGGGAGGTCTTGGATACGGGACGAGGAATCAGAAAATCAACGGCATGGCCGGGATCGGCTACAAATTTGAATCGCCTTTCAGGAAAGTACTGGAAATCTCCTACGACGATAAAATGATCCGCCATGGCGAGAATGAAAAGATCCTTTACCTGTACGAAAACATGATCACAGCCAGCGAAAACAACCTGGTATCGCAACTACTGAAGCATGATGAACTGGATGAAATATTCAGGGAACAAAAATTCAGGGCCAGTTATGAACATGAATGGTATCCCGGCTTGATGCACACGGTTACAACAGGTTATACCAGGCATTACTCACCCGAATTTTACCCGTTCCTGCGAAATGGAGAGCCGGCAGCATCAGTCTCGGCCCTGGAGGTGAGTCTGGATACCAGGCTTTCAAAACAGGAAAAATATGTCGATGACGGTTTTTTACGGATTTATATGGAGACCCCCTACCCGATCGTTCATTTTACAGTGGCAGGAGGAAAAGTTTTTTACACGAATCAGTCCAACTGGTACGGACGGCTGGCTGCCACTGTCGAACAGGAAAAATTCTTCGGCCAAAGCCGGTTTAATTATGCCATCGAATCGGGGATCTACTTTGGAAAGCTTCCCTATACCATGCTGGACATCCCCCGCGGAAATGAAACGTTAGGCTATTACACCTACGATTTCAATATGCTTAACTATCTGGAGTTTGTTCACGACAAGTATCTGCACATGTACCTGGAACATCATCTGAACGGTTTCTTCTTTCGCCGTCTGCCGTTGCTGAAGAAAACCACCCTCAGGGAAGTGGTTTCGGCAAAACTGATGATGGGTTCCGTGAGCAACAAGCACCAGGAAATCATCGCCTTTCCTTCGTCGGTATCGTCGATGGATAACCCCTATATCGAGCTGGGCGCAGGCATTGAGAATATTTTCAAGATGTTCCGGGTTGAAGCAGTATGGCGGCTGAACTCCAAATCCGTTATCGACGCTCCCGCGTTCGGCATCCGTGCCAAATTTGAACTCACGCTGTAACCTACAATGAGGACGTTTTTTTGATATCCAAATCAGTAAAAAGGAACTGACTATTTTAACTCCAGACCCCGGCGATTTTTGTTCCGCAAAAATTACATTTCCCGTTGGTCATATGATTTTGAAGGATTTGGAATCCCCGTCGTTCGACAACAGTTTTATGACATCCGGGACAGAGCGTATTTTCAAAGCCAGCTCCCGGAATGTTTCCGATATACACGTAATCCAAACCTTCACGGACAGCCGTTTCCCGGGCGCTTTTCAAAATACTGACCGGTGTGGGCGGTAACTGTGTCAATTTATATGTGGGATGAAATCTGCTGAAATGAAGGGGCGTATTTTCAAAACCATTTTG
>CAZOYZ010000930.1:0-1600 GCA_964584045.1 uncultured Prolixibacteraceae bacterium
GACCGAATCCGCAGATGACCCTTTGGTATTTGGGAGCGTTAAGGGCGATGGAAGAAATGGCCGGATATCTGCATGATAACGAAATGGTTGGGAAATGCAGGCAATTATTTGAAAGCGGGAGCAGATGGACCGATGAGAACCTGTTTAACGGAGAATACTATATTCAAAAAGTCATTTCACCAGGGGAAAAAGATATAAATCGGGAATTATTGGGAGGGCAAGGTGCGGCAGACCTGAATAATCTTGATTTTCAACTGAGGGACGGATGCCTCGTCGATCAGTTAGTGGGCCAGTACATGGCCCATATCTGCGACTTGGGCTACCTGATTAAAAAGGAAAATATCGATAAAACCCTGCAAAGTATAATGAAATACAACTACAGAGGAAATCTGCAAAGTCATTTTAATTGCCTGCGGTCATTTGCGTTGGGTGACGAATCCGGGCTTCTGATGGCTGCGTACCCCAAAACACGGCCGAAAAATCCTTTCCCGTATTTCACAGAGATTATGTCCGGCTTTGAGTATACAGCCGCCGTCGGAATGCTACAAGAAGGAATGACAGACAACGGGTTAAAATGCATCCGGAATATCCGGTCCCGTTATGACGGGCGTAAACGCAATCCTTTTAATGAAGCAGAATGCGGCTACCATTATGCCCGGGCTATGGCCAGTTGGTCGGCGATCCTGGCAATGACGGGTTTCCACTATTCAGGAGTAACGAAAGAATTAAAGTTCAATAATATTACCGGGAAATATTTTTGGTCGAACGGATATGCATACGGGACTATTGACCTTTCAGGAGATGGTAAGACAAAATCGATGACACTAAATGTGCTTAACGGGAAAATTGAGATATCCAGGATAGCCATCAAAGGACTCGGAACAGTTTCTTTTGATAAGCCTGTTTGCGTGGTTGGTCAGAGAATATTCAAAATAAAAACATCCTCGTGATTTCCTTAAGTATTAAAGAAAATAAAGGTCAATTGATTTTAATTGAATCATAACGGATAAAAGATGAAAAAAATAGTCCTGATATTATTGATATATATTACTTGCCCATTGTTCGGACAGGAAAAAATGATCCAGTGGCCTGTTCTGAAGCATTATGATCAGAACCACCTGTTGAATATCGCGCTTCCGCTTGGCGGTATCGGTACAGGTACGGTCTCTCTGGGAGGAAGGGGTGAATTACGGGACTGGCAGATTATGAACAAACCGGGAATTGGTTATAATACGGTCACAAAAGGAAACAATGCTCCCTTTTTTGCCATCTATGTCAATCCAGAAGGAGAAAAGGCTGTCACAAGGGCTTTGATAGGACCTTTACATCCGACAGAGTATCTACACTTTGAAGGGCGCCCGGTAAACCAACATGGTTTTCCACGGTTCGCCCATGCGAGCTTCGATGCAGCTTACCCGGTGGGAATGGTCAATTTGTCGGATGAATCGTTGCCGGTCAAAGTAAAGATTACCGGCTTTAATCCTTTGATCCCCGGCGATGCAGAAGCAAGTGGCTTGCCTGTTGCAGTTCTGACTTACGAAGTGATCAACCTTTCTGATAAACCGCTATCCGTTTCGGTCTGTGGCACGATGCGAAATTT
>CAZOYZ010000931.1:0-1598 GCA_964584045.1 uncultured Prolixibacteraceae bacterium
TGATCCCATCTACTTTCATCAGCACAAGATCATTGATCCGGTCAACCGCGACGAAGCCGGAAACGGGATACGGTTTCTGATCATCCCAGGGAGTGACCCTTGCGCTGGTCGCATTCATGACCGGCGTTAACCGGCATACGAGCAGGTTGCTGTCTGCAAAGAAGGCATTTTCGCTTTCCAGAAAACGACCGTTGTCAAAACTTTCGAGTTGGACAATGGAGGATATCACTCCGGTAAAGTCATCTGATGCCTGTTCCGGTTGTTTTGCCGTTTGGGCATCCGGAGCTCTTTGTTCCTGCTGTTTTTGCCCTGTGCAGGAAAAAAGCAGGGCCAGCAATAAGGCGGTTTGGACTCGTGCAAACTTCATCGGATTACTTTTACGGTTATTTTCACATCCGTCAACGGGCGGTTATTGCCGTCGGTTTTCAGAGCGGCGATCTTATCGATCACCTCCATGCCCGCAACACACCGGCCAAAGACCGTGTACTTTCCGTCCAGATCAGGATATCCCCCTATGGTGGTGTACGCTTCGCGTTGCGCCTGACTGAATTTCAGGATCCCCGGGTCAAGGTTCATTTGCGTTTCAATGTCGCCCTTTACTTTGCCGGCCAGAGCCCTGAATTCCGCCACCTTATTCTCTGCTTTCAGCTTCCTGAGTCTTTCCCGGATTTCGGAGGTAAATACTTCAGCGGTGATCCGGTTTTTTATCGGACGGTTAACCGCCAGCTCGAGGGTATCGAGTTCTCCTTCCGTGAAAATCTGTCCTTTTACGATGTAAAACTGAGAAATGTCAGATTGTTTGAACGGGTTGATCTCGTCCGGCTGACGGGGGGCACATAACGCTCCCTTAAAATGAAAGTAGGTCGGGAGGATCTCATCATCGACGGTCTTATCCGGGTCGCCATACCCGATCAGCTTTCCCGGCGCTGCATTGCGCGAAGAGGCTGAGCCTCCCTGGATCAGAAAATCCCGGATAACCCGGTAAAAAAGGGTGCCATCATAATAGCCTTCGCGGGCAAGCTCCAGGAAGGCATCCCGGTGTTTGGGCGTGTTGTCGAACAACTCGAAACGCATAGTGCCCACGTTCGTCCCGATTTCAACCAGACGGGATTGTGACCAGGCCATCTGGCCCCAAAACAGCAAAACAAGGGTAATCCGCACAGATCCGGAGGAGAATAGACTTCGCAACTTCATGTTCAGCAAATTTCTTTGTAAAGATAACAATTCAAAAAAGAGAAAACGACCGGATTTTGACAAAGATCTGGTTTCCCGGGCCAGACGGATCCAATACCCACTGTGATGACATCCGGAGTACATCCGGATCAGCAATGACCAGCGCATTCGGGACGTGGCTGTTCCCTGCGGAATGAACGAAGTTGCAGGTTACGGCACCTGTTGCAGATCAGGATGTATTCCAATCATCGGAACGATTCCGCTTTTTTGGGTTAAACCATGTTGAATCCTCCCAAAATTAGTATATTAGAAAAATAAAAGTTGAACTTACGGTTATCAATAAAATTATAGTTGTGAAACCGCTTCGCAGATTTCTGATTGACTGTAGTTCTTCTTTCTTTAACACAAACAGATAACGCATGAAT
>CAZOYZ010000932.1:0-1598 GCA_964584045.1 uncultured Prolixibacteraceae bacterium
AAACCAATGCCCAAAGTGAACTCACCGAGTTCAAAACTGCTCTTGGAAACGGAACCGCCGACAAATTCATTCAGCTTACACTGGGCGCGTATACTGAGAAAGCTTACGGCCGTATAATTTGGGCAGGATTGATTGGCGCGGGCTTTAGATATCAATCAGCCCCCGGTGTCACTGAAAGGTTTATCCGTATGAATGAGATCCTGATCAGTTTGGTAGAAAAATTGTTGCCTTTTTACCCGGCATTAAAATCGACGGAACCCCTGATCAGCGACATCAGGCTTCTCCAAAAATCAGTGAACACGGAAAATGAGCAGATTGCTTATGAAACGTTCTCTAAAGCCGTCAAGGAAAAAAGAGCTGCGTTCATCGCCGGGTTGCAATAATGGTTAGACCGGAGAAATCCCGGGTTCTTAAGTAAGGAACTATAAAGCACTTTGATTTATTGTTGGGATGCTAATCCGGATAAGGGAGGGCATCCCAATGATTGATGCAGGCATAAGTGTATCAATTCCGGAACAGGAGGAGTTCCTGGTTTCCTTTGATCTTGCAACGAAGCGGAGATTCGTGAAATTTGTGTAATGGGGTGTCGTGATCAGGAGGTTCTGTTTCCGGTTGGTGTTTGTAAAATCGTATTAAGTTCATCCGATCTGTTCGTTTATGAGGAATTTCCGTTTTCCGCTGTTCATATTGATGTTCAGCCTGTCTGCAGTCGCTGCTGGTCAAAATCTTCAGATAACCAAAGGCCTGGGGGAAGCATATTTCAGGGCGAAGGTCAGCATGTATAAACCTGATCCATGGGGAAGTACCTATTTTGACACAAATGCAAAATACGTTGACCGTCAGTTGTCCAATACGCTGCTTCTCATTACCCGATACCTGAATTTCTGGGGACAAAGCCAATTCCGGAATTTGGACGTAACCATTGGGTATTATGGCGGCAGCACGAATGCCGGAGGAGCTTATATTCCGATAAAAAGCAGTTTTACAATGGGTGCAGCCGGAAAATTGGTCGCCAAAGATCATTCCCGGATGGTGATCCTGCAAATTGCTTACAGAGAAATTGCCGGAGGAGACACCAAAGTTCCGCTCTTCCTTTTCTCGTATTATTTCTGGAACAACATATTTAAAATTAAGGGTTTTTCGGTATCCGGGACTGCATTCGGACAGTGGGATGATTTGACAAACCAGGAAACCGGTATTGCGGAAAATGTATTTGTGATGCATGGCACACCATCTGTTTGGTACCATGCAGGCAGATTAATTACGGTCGATCATCTCTCTGTCGGAATCCGGGTGGATGTGGACTACAATTTTGCCAATAAGAAAGGGCTTAAAGTTTTGCTTCAGCCGGGGATAAGATGGAATTTTTCCCCCGCCAGGTAATCTCATCAACGCGCGGAAATTATCCCTAAACTCACGTCTGAATTGAAATCTTTCCGCCTGATCCTGAAAAAAAGAATGAACGATCATCTAGTCCTGATCTCACGATGATTTCACCGGAAAGAAAAAAGAGCTACAAACTTAATTGTAACTCCTTGATTTTCAACGTGGAGAATAGGAGAATCGAACTCCTGACCTTTTGACTGCCAGTCAAACGC
>CAZOYZ010000933.1:0-1585 GCA_964584045.1 uncultured Prolixibacteraceae bacterium
CGATGCGTTTCAGCACCGGCGGGTGAATGCGGGGATCAATATTCTTCTGATCGATTATAACCGACCTGTTGATTCGGATTACCTGTTGCCGTTAGGACTTCTCAGGGAAAGAAAATATCAGCAACGCCGGGCGAACGTGGTTATTTATACCAAGTGTCCTGGCGAAATTACGCCGATTAAACGCCGGATCATCATGAAAGAAGTGAATCTGCGACCTTACCAGTCCCTCTATTTTACAACCATGGAATACGGAGATCCGGTAGCTGTTTTTCCTGATGTCGCTGTTCCCATTCCAAGCCTGCATGAAAAACAGATCGCTTCCATTATGCTCTCGGGCATAGCCGATCCCGGTCAATTCAGAAACTATCTTTCTTCGAAAACAAACCTGCTGGATGAACTGGTATTTGGTGACCATCATCGCTATTCCGCGAAAGACATCAGGCAAATTGAACAGAAATATGAACGTTTTAAGGATCAGGATCCGTTTATCCTGACCACGGAGAAAGATGCCATGCGTCTTCGTGATGACGCCGGGATGAGCGCCGCGATCCGGCCCAGGCTCTATTATATTCCCGTGGGAATAAAATTCCTGCAAAGTGAAGGAAAAAGTTTTGAAAAAAAAATTGTCGGCTATGTTAAGGACAATAGAAGCAACCGCAAGTTATTTACAGGAAAGAATAAACGAGCGACCTGAGGTGGGGATCATCCTGGGTTCAGGGCTTGGCGGACTGGTCAATGAGATCAGGATCACCGAAAAGATCCCATACCGGGAGATCCCCGATTTTCCTGTCTCGACGGTGGAAGGTCACTCTAATTACCTGATATATGGGGTACTGGGCGGAAAAAGAATACTGGCCCTGCAGGGACGTTTTCATTACTATGAAGGTTATTCCATGGAACAGGTGACTTTCCCGGTTAGGGTGATGAGAAAACTTGGGGTTGAGTACCTCTTCGTTTCCAACGCTTCGGGAGGACTGAATCCTGAATACCGGATCGGTGATCTGGTGATCATTACAGACCACATCAACCTTTTCCCTGAACATCCGCTGCACGGGAAGAATCTGGATGAAATGGGGCCACGGTTCCCCGACATGAGCCAGGCGTACAGCATGGAACTCAGACAAAAAGCGAAGCTGATCGCCATCAAAAATCAGATCAATATTAAGGAAGGAGTGTACGTGGGGCTTCAGGGGCCTACGTTCGAAACTCCTGCCGAATACCGGATGTTCAGGATTATGGGTGGTGATCTGGTTGGCATGTCAACAGTTCCTGAGGTGATCGTCGCACGTCATATGAACATGAAGGTATTTGGAATATCGATCGTTACCGACAGCGGCGTACCCGGTGAAATTGTAGAGGTCACCCACGAAGAGGTACAGGAGGTGGCCATGAGATCGGAACCAGGAATGACCCTGATCATGAAGCAACTCATCGAAGCCATCTGAAAAAGGGCATAGGGCACAGAGCACAGAGCATGGGGCATAGAGTAGAATGGTAAATGATAAATGGTAAATGGTAAATAGTCAATGGTTCAATGGTAAATGGTAAGATAAAATTGCCGGAGTTTGAAGATATTGCCCGGGCG
>CAZOYZ010000934.1:0-1575 GCA_964584045.1 uncultured Prolixibacteraceae bacterium
TTTTTCCCGGAGCGATCTCAATCTGTGCCTCCTGCACAATCGGCGAACCGAACTGATATTGCAGGTCAGCGGGATGTACCGGATAAAAACCAAGAGCGCTAAACACATACCACGCCGACATTTGTCCGCAGTCTTCATTCCCGCTTAATCCATCGGGTTTATCGGTATACATGGTGTTTTGGATCTGACGGTTCAGTTCCTGCGTACGCCAGGGTCTGCCTGCATCGTTGAACAGGAAAGTGGTATGGTGTCCCGGCTCATTTCCATGGGCGTAAGCACCAATGAGCCCAGAAATATCGCTCGATGCCTCTTCGCCTTTCACGCCTTCTTCGACTTTAAACAACTGATCGAGTTTATCGGCGAAAGGTTCTCTTCCACCCAGCAACTCAATCAGGCCGTTCACATCCTGCGGCACCAGCCACAGGTATTGCCAGGCATTTCCTTCCGTGTAATCGCTGCCTTCGTGTTTGGAGAAAGCCGGATCAAAAGGTGTAGTCCAATTACCGTTCCGCAGCTTTCCACGCATGAAACCGGTTTCCGGATCAAAATAGTTTCGGTAGTTTTTTGAGCGTTTGCGGAAGTAGGCTGCATCTTCCGTTTTGCCGAGTTTCTCAGCGACCAGGGCCACGCTCCAGTCATCAATCGCCACCTCTTCCGACTTGGCCACGGACTGCTGAATTTCGTCGGCAGGCATGTATCCCAGTTTATCATACAACGCCATGCCATCGCGGTCGTGCAGGGATGTCGCCTTCATGGCTTCGAAGGCCAGTTCCCGGTCAAAATCGCCGATATCTTTCAAAATTGCTTCAGCAATAACGGTAATGGAGTGATTTCCCACCATGCAAAACGTTTCATTCCCTTCCAGTTCCCAAACAGGCAGGATCCCCGTCTGCCTGTAGTGACTGAGCATCGATTTGACCATGTCATTTACGCGGTCCTGCTGGGTGAGCGTGAACAGCGGATGCAATGCCCGGTAGGTATCCCATAACGAGAAAACCGTGTATTGATTGTATTCTTCAGCCTTCCGCACATCGCCCTTTACACCCTTGAATTCGCCGTTCAGATCGGAGAATAAGGAAGGAGCGATCATGGTATGGTAGAGCGAAGTATAGAAAATCTTCTTCTGCACAGGATCGCTGCCCGTAATTTTAATTTTTGACAGTTCTTTTTCCCATGCATCGGAGGCGGCCTGACGGGTTGCGTCGAAGTCCCAGCCCGAAAGCGATGCCTTCAGGTTGGCCATGGCGTTCTCCTCACTCACCGATGAGATACCCACTTTTACAAGTACCTGCTTGTTGCCAAAACTGTAGACGCCGACTGTTCTCCCTTCTCCACCCACATTCTTTACTACTGAAGAAATGACGGGAGAAGAAAAAGCAACGGCAAAATAAACATGCTGATCGGCAGCCCATCCGTGCGACAGCCGCTTGCCGGTCACCGTCACACTGTCGACGAGCTGCAGCGCTGTTTCATAGGGTTTATCCCAGTTGATGGCAAAGCCCAGGTTGATGATCAGGTTATTCTTCGCGTTTTCGGGGAAGGTATAACGATGCATACCTGCCCGTTCGGTGACGG
>CAZOYZ010000935.1:0-1575 GCA_964584045.1 uncultured Prolixibacteraceae bacterium
CGAGTAATCCACGCTGTCCGAAACAAACGAGCAGTCAAAAAAACCTTTCTTTTCACCGGTTTGAAGATCAAAAATGAAGATCTTATTTTCTTGCCCCCCGGCCACATAAACCACCCGGTTGTCCTTCGAAACCGCCAGTCCCATGAAAACCGACGCCAGGATCCCCCTGTCGGTCGCGGGACCGGGAGGAATCTGCTGTACTTCGGGATTCTCCGACAAAATATTTCTGACGATCGTGACCGCCAGCGGACTGGTTCCGGAATTTGCCGTAATCGCCGTGTTCCCGTCAGGACTTAACGTGAGACCAAACGGATGGGGAGCAACCACGATGCTCTTTCCTGCCGGGGTAACCAGTCGCCCGTTTGGAATAACCGTCTCCCCGGTTTTATCGATCGTCACAAAACGTTCGCCAGAAGGGGCAGAGAGAATCCAAATGTCTGCCTTTCTGGTTGAATTGCATGAAGCAAGTATCAAAGAAAGGCCAAAGTACAGAAACAGATTTTTCATGATATCGCAAATTATCGGTTCATCAAAATAATTACTAAAGGTACGAAGAGGAACGTTACGGCAAAGACTGATTCAGCAAAAAAAGAATAAACGCATGATCTTTAAGCTTATCCCGTAATTCCCCGTATGCATTTTTTTTCAGGGTTTTCACGGTATTCAATGATATTTGAAGCTCCTCGGCAATTTCAGGATTCTTGTATCCCTTCAGACTCAATAAAATAATTCTTCTGCTTTGGTGAGGCAATCCGTAAACGGCCTGATAAATGATCCGGTAAGTTTCTTCCTCCTGAACCAACTCGTAAAAACAATCGTCCGGGGCAATTTCTTTTCTGAGAATTTCCTCGTGAAGGCTCCTGAGCCTGATCTGATTCAGACAATGATTGCGGGTAACGGTATAAATAAAGCCCTTGGCAGCCCTGTAATTCTCAAACTGTTCCTTTCTTCTCCAGAACTCGATAAAGGCCTCCTGGGCAGTGTCCTCAGCCATATCCTCATCATGCAAATATTTTCCGGCGAAAATGCAGACAGATGGATAAAATCCTTCAAAAAACGTTCGAAAGGCATCCCTGTCGCCCTGTTGGATATGGTTGATCAGTGTTTGATCCTGATCCATAAGTTTCAGTTCGGTTTCGGCAAAGGTAGAAATCTTATTTAAACTTTGCCAGCTTGCTCAGGTATTTCCCGATGATGTCGAATTCCAGGTTGACCACGGTTCCCTCCCGGAACGTGTGGAAGTTGGTATGTTCGTAGGTATAGGGGATGATCGCGACCTGGAAGGATTTCTTCTTTGAATTGACAACGGTAAGACTGACGCCGTTTACCGTGACGGAACCTTTTTCAACGGTCATGTACCCTTGCCTGGCCTTTTTCTTGTCAAAGTCATATTGGAAGGTATAGTACCAGCTTCCCTCCGACTCCTCCACTCTGACACAGACGGCCGTCTGATCCACGTGCCCCTGGACGATGTGCCCGTCCAACCGTCCGTTCATAACCATGCTGCGCTCGAGGTTTACCTTGGACCCGACTTCCAGAGCGCCCAGATTGCTCTTCAAAATCGTCTCCTTAATC
>CAZOYZ010000936.1:0-1574 GCA_964584045.1 uncultured Prolixibacteraceae bacterium
CGGCAACGTATGAAATTTTTGGTCCGGAATACAAAAATGTCAGCCGGAAAGATGATCAATTGATCGGTGTGGTTTACTACCTGGTAAGCGGGCATGGAGGGCCTGACCCGGGTGCCATTGGTCATTTTGGAAATCACGCGCTTTGTGAAGATGAGTATGCCTATGACGTGACGCTTCGCCTGGCGCGCCGGCTCCTTGAACATGGCGGGCAGGTTTATGTGATAGTCCGGGATAAAAACGACGGGATCAGGGATGAGCGTGTTTTAAAGCATGATAAAGATGAGTTATGTTACCCGGATCTGGCCATACCCAGAAGTCAGCTGGGAAGGCTCCGGCAACGTAAAGATGTTGTGAATGAACTCTATGTGAAGAATAAAGGGAAAATCCAGAGGCTTGTCGAGATCCATGTAGATTCCCGGAGTAAGGGACAGAATATCGACGTTTTCTTTTACCATGACAAGCGCAGTGCGACGGGAAAGAAGCTTGCAACCAACCTGCATCAAACATTTAAGGAAAAGTATAATTACCATCAGCCAAGCCGGGGGTACAAAGGAACGGTATCTGATCGGAATTTATATATGCTGAAGTATTCTTATCCGGCGGCGGTTTTTATTGAGTTGGGGAACATTAATCACCGTCGTGATCAGCAGCGGTTTATGATCGCGGACAATCGTCAGGCACTGGCCAATTGGCTTGCAGAAGGCCTGATTAAAGACTTAAAGAATAACCCGTGATGAAAATTCCCTTAGGTAAAAGTCTTATTCTTTTTGACGGTTATTGCCATTTGTGCAGCAGATTTATTCGGTTTATCCTGAAGTTTGACAGGAAGAAAAGCTTTCTGTTTGCACCCCTGGGAAGCTGTGGGGGGCGGTATTGGAAAGAAAAGTGGCGAATTCCGGCATCGGTCGACTCGATCATTCTGGTCACCAATGAGACATTTCATATAAAATCGGACGCCGTTCTTGAAATTGCGGGGTGTCTCGGCGGTTTTTTTAACCTGCTTTTGGTTTTTCGCATTGTTCCTAAAAGGTGGAGGGACGGGATTTATGATCTGGTTGCAGAGAACCGCTTTCGCTGGTTTGGAAAGAGGGAAAACTGTATGTTGCCGCCGAAGAAGGAGGACTCCTGACATAGGGGAAAGGTTCCTTACCAGTCATTATCAGTACCGCTCTCAAAGAAGTCATCGAGGTCGCGGCGTTCTTTCTTTGTGGGTCGCCCTGTACCCGGATCACGTTTGAACCAGCTCATGTTCTTTTGGATTTCAAGGATTTGCAATTCGTCTTCCGGGGTCATATCGAGAACATAGTCGCTGACCATTTTGGCCCCCATACGCTTTTCGGCCGGCTGTAAAACCTTAAAGGTATAGGTGACCGGAGATTTTCTGATCTGGATCACATCGCCGGCCTTTATCATCCGTGACGGCTTGACCTGAATGTTCCCGATCATGACACGCCCTTTTTTACAAGCCTCTGTCGCGGAGCTTCGTGTTTTGAAAAAACGGACCGCCCAAAGCCATTTATCAATGCGAACCTGATCTTCCATCATTATTTTCCGTTAAATTCGCTCATGGTCCT
>CAZOYZ010000937.1:0-235 GCA_964584045.1 uncultured Prolixibacteraceae bacterium
ACGCTGCATGACGTTGTAATGGCCATCACCTCTGATCACCTGATGCAATCCGGTGTAAGGGGTACAGAATTCAGTGTAAGCCACCTCTTCCACGCCGGCAGCATTTTTTGTACGGGTGTCAAAATCATACGAGCCGCAAAAATAATCTTCGGTACCTGTCCCGCAAATCGTCGGGAACTTGCTGTCACCGTCGATAAAAAACTTGATCTCTCCTTCACCCCACCAGCCGTTATTA
>CAZOYZ010000937.1:247-1573 GCA_964584045.1 uncultured Prolixibacteraceae bacterium
CCCAGGCCATATAAACGCCTACAAAATGTCCCTTCCCCCTGATATTGTCAACAATGGTATAGTCTGAAGTCATATTCGGGTTGGTTCTTCTGAATTGAGCATGAAAATAAGCGGCATCGGCAGGCACATCCGTTAAGGTATAGTCGACCTGATAGTAAAGTCTCATGTCGTCCTTATCATTGATATTCTCCATCGTGATCCTGCATTTCTTTCGGAAAGGCATCGGCCAGTAGCAGTTAAAGGCACTTCCGGGATTCACACAAACCGCCAGTGAACTGAGAGGTGCATATTTATTCCAACCCATGGCAAAAAAATCTCCGACGGGGCATTCCACAGAAGGTTCTTTCTCATCGTCCCAATACATGCGGATAATTGAAAATTTCCAATTCCCGGTTGGAGTCATCCAGATATGCTGGATGGCGCCCGGACCGTCAATTTCAGCCAGAGTAAACGTCTGACCCGGCTTAATAATGACAAACGGATTGACCTTCCAGCCCTGTCCCAGATCACGGGAAGCACCCGAAGCGTTTGCAATATTGAAATGATCCTTTTCGGAAGGAACGGCCATTCCTCCCTTACCCTTTTCACCGGTAAAGTTCTCCGGACTGATCGACCGGGTTTTGGCATCGGACAGCCTGTACAGGGTACCCATGTTCATATCCAGGCCATTAAAGCCGGCTTGAGGATAGGCCGACACAGCGAATACGCTGACCAGTACTAAAACGAAAATTTTCTTCATAGTTCAGTATATTTATTATTAAACGTTTAAGCAAAATCCAAAAAAATTAGCCGCATGAAGCCTGCCTGATCAGCTGATGCTTCAATTTGACATGGACCGCCTTCCCGGAACCCTTTACCTGTTCCAGCAGCACCCTGACCGACTCCTTTCCCATTTCCTCCAATGGTTGCTGAATATAGGTGAGCGGCGGATTAAAAAAATCAAAAACCTCGCTCCCGTCAAAACCAATCACTGATAACTCACCGGGAACGGAAAGATTATTTCTGCGGATCGCATACAGACCTGTTACTGATAACGCATTGGTGGCAAAAAGAAGCGCATCGGTATCCTTTATTTTGCCTGTTTCGCGGATGATTTGATGGACCTGTTCTTCCATCCGGTGGTAGTCAATCTCCCAGACCCGGATCGAATCTTTGGTCGACGAATGTGTCAGCATGGCTTCCCGGTACCCGCGTATCCGTTCCTGCATATGGATCAACGGCGTTTTGTAGGCAATCATCCCAATCTTTCTGCATCCTTTATCAATTAAAAAGGATGTCGCTTCATAGGTGGCCTGGTAGTTGTCCAGGACCACATAATTTGCGGGA
>CAZOYZ010000938.1:0-1571 GCA_964584045.1 uncultured Prolixibacteraceae bacterium
TTAAAAAACTGATAAAATGAAAAAACTTTTTTTACTGATCGTGGGTATTGTGCTGATGCTCACGAACAATTCCTGTACGGATCAACGGCAGGATGTGGTTGGAGGGGCTGTCCTTTCCGATCTGGCCAAACCTATTGACGGACGCAGTATGCGTTCGACCTCTACCAAGGTGGGGGAAGATGGCAGGCCGATCCCGCACAATTCTGACAATTCACGGGTTATGCCGGGCGAAGCCAAGGTTGTTCTGGAGGCACGGGGGCCGGGCGTTGTGACGCACCTGTGGTTTACTTTTTTGGGTCCGGAACGTCATCCCTGGGCGACCAACGGTTCGGCAACCCATCAGGAAATGCTGCTGCGGATTTATTACGACGACAGGAAAGAGCCGGGGGTGGAAGTACCTTTTGGCGAATTTTTTGCCAACTGTTTTGGCAAGCGCAGCGAAGTGATCAGTCTTCCGGTGGTTGTGGAAGATGCCGATTCCTATAATTGTTTCTGGCCGATGCCGTTTCAGAAATCCATCCGGATCGAAGTGGTCAACCAAAGCAAGGACAAAAATATCAACCTGCTTTATTACAATATTGACTGGGTTAAAAAAGATAAGCTGGCCAAAGAAACTCCTTATTTTTATGCCCGTTACCGCCAGGAATATCCCACTGTTCCGGGAAAGGACTACGTGATCCTGGAAACGGAAGGCAAAGGGCATTATGTAGGGACGGTCATGGCCGTGCGGACCAGGAGTCCGTCGTGGTTTGGCGAAGGGGATGAAAAGATCTACATCGACGGGGAAGAAGAGCCATCGATCTGGGGCACGGGGACGGAAGATTATTTTCTCTCGGCCTGGGGCTTGAAGTCGGGTGTGAACACGCCTTACTTCGGGACGGTTTATTTTGATCAGTGGGGCATTGTCGGGGGGCATACCTCGGCTTTCCGCTGGCACCTGGCCGATCCTGTCGTCTTTGAAAAGAAGATCAGGGTGACCATCGAACATTTTGGCTGGATCTCGCCCGATGAAAACAAGGAACGGCGGCCGCACAGTTGGAACGAAAGGGAAGATGATTTTGCCACGGTGGCTTTTTGGTACCAGACCGGTGTTCCTGCTTCCGGAGAGCCGGTGCCTCCCGCAGAGGAGCGGATCCTTCCCAACCTGGATCAGATCGTGATGGCTGCACCGGTTGTTGAAACCAAATCATACAGCGGCGGGGTGGCCCGGGTACAGGACCTGGACCATTACATGAACGGACAGTTCTACTTCGAGCCTTCGGGCAGCCAGGCGAAAGTAAGTATTCCTTTCAGCATTAAAGAGAAAAAACCCACACGTCTTTTGCTGGCAGTCACCAAGGCGCCCGATTATGGCATCTGGCAGGCTTACCTGAATGGCATTAAGATCGGACCGGCGATGAACCTCTACGATAAAAAGGTGCATGAATGGGAGCATCATCTGTTGGATTTCTGGCCGGAACCCGGCGACTATACCCTGGAACTCCGGCTGGTTGGAAAAGATCATTTTTCTGCCGGTGAAAAGTTGGGTATCGAATCAGTGAGGCTGAGGGAAAGAAGGCCGCGGGTTACCG
>CAZOYZ010000939.1:0-1568 GCA_964584045.1 uncultured Prolixibacteraceae bacterium
TCCTATCCAGGAACTGGTCAAGGAAGCATTCGCCGAAGTAAACACGTTCGCTTCGGGAATGCCTCAGTTTGACGACGTCACGATCCTTACGCTCCTGTATAACGGGCCAAACAAATAATCTCCGGTTCAATTCTTTGAGATGAACCGGGTGATTTGTTTTTCAACCGGCTGCAGCGTGGTCAGGTACGCATAGATGGCTTCCAGATCGGTAGTATCCATACCGGCATACATGGTCCAGGGCATGATGGTATTGAAAGCGCCTTCATCGATGGTCTGGTATCCGTTCACTGCCGGATCGAAGTTCCTGAACCTGGATACAAACATTTCCTTCGACCAGTTGCCTATGCCGGATTGCTTGTCAGGGGTAATATTGGGTGAAATCAACGTCCCGTTGGGTGTGGTAAATTCACGGCCTCCGGTAAAAGCCTGGTCGATGAGAAGCTGCCCTTTCTCAAAGGGAGTGTGGCAATCAATGCAGGAAGCCGCATTGACCAGATATCCACCATAACTGACCTTGTCGGTTTTCGGTGGCCTTGGCGTTGGTTGCGCTTCAGCAGGAATGAAGTGCAAAATAAAATTCATCGGAAAATCGATCTGAGGTGCGGGAACTTCACTTTCCTTTTCGGGAAGTGTACGGAGGTAGGCAATCACGCTCCGGATATCTTCATCATCCATTTTCCCGTAATTCAGGTAAGGCATGACCGGAAAAATCGGCCGGTTGTTTTTTGCAACACCCGACGTGATCACCCGGTATAATTCGGCGTCTGTCCAATGCTTCAGGTTAAAAGGTGTTATGTTGGGCGAAATAAATACCCCCGGCATCCCAATGGCCTGATCAAAACGCTCTCCTCCCTTCCCTTCAGTCCCGGGAACAAGGGGCCCGGCAAATTTTGTCCAGTCACGGGTGGAATGACAATCCATGCAAGCCATTACATGATTGGCCAGATACTTTCCCCGTTCTATCCGCACGGGGGTAATCTCTACCGTAATATCCTTCAGGGATACGTCCGGCAGGAATTGTTTCACGTAAATGATCAGCGCCAGGATCAGCATGACTGATAACACCAGGATCCTCAAAATCCATCTTGAAAACTTTTTCCGTTTCATGTTTGTTGGGTTTATGTTTGTTATTTTGAATGCTTAAACCTGCACGGGAAAGGCACGATGATTTTTTGGACGGATCGATAACAAAAGAAGGTTCACAAAAGTTTACGGCAGCGATAGGCGGCAAACGTGAATTCGTTATTTTTGTTGTCAAGATTACTTAAACCAATATGAAACACATGAAGCGAATTATTTTATCAATGAGTTCGGTGGCAATTGCGGTGCTCATCGCATTTCCCTGTTTTTCACAGAAAGTGAATCAACTTACCAAAAAGGAGAAAAAAGAAGGTTGGATGCTCCTGTTCAACGGTAAGGATTTTGATGGGTGGAGGCAATGTAACGGAACGGCGATGCCCGCCAACTGGGTGATCGAGGAAGACGCCATGAAAGTGGTCATCGGAGAAGGTAAGAAACCCGGGCAAGGTGCCGGAGGTGATATTCTTTATCCCGGTAAAAAGTTTAAA
>CAZOYZ010000940.1:0-1567 GCA_964584045.1 uncultured Prolixibacteraceae bacterium
TACTCCTGGTCTGGGGCATTATTATCTATAAAATTGTCATGCGCAGTTCAGAAAAAATGCCCCTTCTACAGGTCAAACCGGCAAAAGAAGGTAAGCGAGCCGTGAAAGAATTCGATTACCAACTTTTGACGGACTATCCCGATCCGTTCTTTCCCGGAAGAAAATACCAAACGGAAAATAAGGGATCAAATTCCATCCTGCAAAAAAAGGCTTCAGCGATCTGGCCAGGCCTGAAATACTTTGGTTGTATTTCAAACGGTGAACAAATACGCGCGATGGTCTCATTAGACGGGAAATCGGTGATCTTAAAACCGCAGGACGTATTAAAAGACCAGTTTGTATTAAAACAAATTACGAATGATTCCATTTTAATCGCTTCAGGAGATGAAAAAAAATGGTACAAGAAATAGGCCTGTAACACTGGAACTGATGCTGTTTCTGATGCTTAACCTGGCCGGTCAACTGGCCGGGTCCGGACAGACAAGACAGATTGTTTCCACCATCTATGATGACGGCGTGTATACATGCGATATCCACATTCTGTACGATCAGATTAATTTCAGACCCGACAAGGGTGTATACTATTACTGGTACAGAAACGGGCATATCAACTTTAACTCAGGCAATTATTCGGGTAACCTTTTACACGGGGAATTCGAAAAATTCAGCTATTCAGGAAGTCTGAAAGAAAAGGGAAATTTTAAATTGGGAACAAAAGACGGCCGGTGGTTATTTTGGAACGGCAGGGGAGAAACCGTCAAAGAAGAATTATGGGAAAGGGGATTTCTGAAATCCAGAAGAACCCGGCAAAACGACACGATCATTTCGGAATTCTTCCGGGATAATGTCCTGCGCAGGAAAATTGTGTCAGAGCCCGCCAATGAAGAGATCATTTCCAAACAAAAGTACAGGGACGGCAAGCTGGTACCCAAACATAAGTTTTCTTTTACCGGTATGCTGAAAAAGGTATTCGGACATAAGAAAAAAAGTAAACCCGACAGTGAACCGGGAAAGAAAAAAGTAAAGCGCCGGGATACACCGGATAAAAAAGACCAAACAGTCAACGAAACGATCCCGTAGTTAAATTTTTCCGCACGGACACGGCATTACGGTATGGAAAGAGACATCAACAACTATTTATTTAGGAAGCTGAAGGCCGGGGCTCTTCAGTTTACCATCGCATTTTCCCTGCTGGTGCTGATGGTGATTTTGTCCTTTCTGCTGTTTCACCAGCTCAGGGGCAAAGAGCTCATTGATGTTCAGATGAATCAAGATCTATCGAATGATATCCGTTCTGCCACACTGATACTGGAAGAATCCCCTGCCCTTTTCGTCCGGGATCCTTCCGAATTTTATCTCCGCGCTGAGTTTTTCTCCGACTCGGTTCATGTCACTGTACAGGAATGGGGATTTTATCATATTGCCACACTGACCAACCAATTTGGGCCGGTAACCAAACAAAAAAGCTTCCTGTTTTCCGATGATATTCACCGAAATAAGCTTAAGCCGTCGCTTTATTTCTCCGATCCCCACCGCTATCTTTCCGTCGGAGGAAAGACTTTCTTAG
>CAZOYZ010000941.1:0-1555 GCA_964584045.1 uncultured Prolixibacteraceae bacterium
TCATGAAGGAACTGCACGATTATGAACTCCTGGAATAAAATCCCGTTTAACGTATCGTCCATTTCACGGAGAAACTACAGCCATAGCGGTGACTGACCAGGGAACCGAAATCCGCAGCGATACGGACCGTAAAAAAGAGCGGGTGTTTTTTGCTGTTCCAGCCGATCCCGGCCAGCGAATATATTTGCTTTTTTACGGATCCGTAAGGATGATTAAAAGTGCCGAAATTGCGCGAATAAGTTAACATGGATTTCCAACAAACGCGGTCGGAAAGAAAGCCTTTTGCACCAGCGTGGAATGCAGAGATCCTGTTGTTCTCAAAGCCGCTGATCACGTCCTGTTCATTTTCGGCGAGCGGATAAAACAAGGGTGTTCCCATACTGTATCCCTTATAAGAAAAGCCGGTGCCATATATACCATGATTAAAATAATTGTCATTTCCCCGCTTATGCTTTCCGGGTCCTGAGATCAGATGATAACTCCCGCTTTGGTTCTTTGAATAGAAAAACTCGAAAAGAAATTCATCCACCACCGAACCGGGTTTGTTTTTCCGGATATGGCAGGAATACAGGTTATCGGGCAGGTTGTCGAACTCCATTCCCGACCGGTCTTCGAAAGGATGAGAGATACGTACCTGTACCCGGTAATCATCAAAATCTTTCTCTGCTGTGATCAGGTAAGCGCCCAACTGATCCCCTGCGACATTAAATTGGTCGGTTTCGAGGAAATCAGGACTTCCCTTTTTCCCCAGGATATACCGGAAATAACTTTTCAGACTTTCGGGTAACTTATTTCCGTCCGGCTGTGTGCCTCCCCAAAATACATAATGGTCAACGCCTGCCGAGAAACGGAGCGACTCCTCTGCCAGGAACAGGAACGATAAGGATTTATGATGCAGGTGCGGACGATCAACGATCCGTCTATCCCGCAGGAGTCCCTCGTCGTATTCCGCTTTGAACCGCAGCCAGTTCCCGGCGAACGGAAAAGGGATATACCCTGAGGTAGAAACCCTGATCATAGGATAAGGCCGGTAATTTAGTGAACGGAGAATATTCCCGTTACTGGTTGAAAGGTTGCCGGGAATTTCGTCATCAGCAAAAGCGCCGACTCTTAAGGTGAAAATGCGGCCGGACAAACCGGCAAAAGCTTGAATGAATTTGAGACGGGAGTCTTTTTCTGTCAGCAGCAGCGCGATGTCTGTTCCATAGTTGAAAGTGAGTTTGCGATTCAATGGAACGGATCCGCTGAGTTTTCCTTCGGTCAGTTGCTGAATATTCGATCGGGTTGAGAACTTTCCCATCTGATTTTGAGTGAACCAGAAGGGCAGGGAATTTCCGTTACCGGTTAACATGGATGATTCCAGGGAAGCATTCCATGAGGCGGTCTGAGAAAAGATGTCAGAAGAAATTAAAGTAATGACCAGCAAAAATAAAATCTTCACGCTGCATCGCATTTTATTCTGGACAAGATAGTCAAAATCCGCTTTCCATCTTGCCGATTAGGAATAGCTTTTGTTTAAACCGGTTTTAAATTGCTGTTCTATCCGGGTAAATCT
>CAZOYZ010000942.1:0-1539 GCA_964584045.1 uncultured Prolixibacteraceae bacterium
ACCGCCCTGTTTCAGGCATGGCCAGCTGTCGGCCAGGATCCGGCGCTGGCGTGCCAGGCACAGTGCCGCATTTTCGACAGACCATTCCCTGGCAGCTTCGGGGGAACGGCGGAACAACCCTTCCCCGGAGCAAGGGGCATCGATCACCAGGACATCAAAAAGCGCCCCTGCGTGACCAAACTCTTTGGCATCACTGCTACTGACCAGTACATTCGGGTGACCCCATTTGATGAGGTTTTCCGTTAGGACAGGCAGGCGTGAACGGATCACCTCGTTCGATACCAGAAGATCTTCGGGGCGGAGCAGACTGTTCAGGTGAGTCGATTTACCCCCGGGGGCAGCGCACAGGTCCAGCACGAGGAGGGGACCCCCCGGTTTTATTTGTTGAAAAATCTGCTCAAGGAACATGGAACTGGCTTCCTGGACATAATAAGCCCCGCAGTGCCACAACGGATCGAGGGCAAACAACGGGCGTTGCTTTAAAAAATACCCTGTTGTGCACCACGGTATTTTTTCTGGGTTAACGGCTGTCCGGAATTTATGCGGGTTGATCCGTACACTGATCACCGGTTCCTGATCCAGCGATTCCAGAAAAGAACCGGCCGAGTCCGGGAATTGCTTTCTGATACGTTCCACGAAAGCTTCGGGCCAGGGAGAATGGGTTGATGTCATCCCCCAAAAATAAAACTTTTTGTCGTGGAAATGAAAATGACTAATTTTACAACCATATTTCACGCAGTTTGAAGGGAGGAAATTGATTATGAGAGAGAAATTGGCGGATGAGTTAAATGCTGAATTCACAGAAAAGGAAATCATTGAAGTACTTCGTGACCTTGCTTCGCGTTTTAAGGATAAAATGGTGTTTACAACCAGCTTCGGGATAGAAGATCAGGTGATTACAGACATGATCTTTAAGAACGATATCCCGGTAAAGGTCATTACCCTGGATACGGGAAGATTGTTCGAAGAAACGTATAAGGTGTACAGCCGTACGCTTGAACAGTATAATAAACCGATCTATGCATACTACCCCGATGCGGGACAACTGGAGAAGTTTGTTACTGAAAAGGGTCCGAACAGTTTTTATCTGTCGGTAGAAAACCGGAAAATGTGCTGCCACATCCGGAAAGTTGAACCTCTCGGACGGGCATTGAGCGGCATGTCGTGCTGGGTTACGGGGATACGTGCTTCGCAGTCGCAAAACCGGGAAAATATGAATTTCTTTGAGTGGGATGATACCTTTGCAGTGGTCAAATATAATCCGTTACTAAAATGGAGCCTGGAAGATTGCAGGGAGTATGTAAAGACCAATCATGTTCCTTATAATGTCCTTCACGACCGGGGTTTTGTGAGCATCGGATGTGCGCCGTGTACAAGAGCTGTTCGTCCCGGCGAGGATTTCCGCGCAGGCCGGTGGTGGTGGGAAAATAATTCAAAAAAGGAATGCGGACTGCATTCTCATTAGTGGCCGCCAGATACAAGTATCAAGACAGAAGAAATCATGAGAAACGGCTGAACGGAAATGGTTTAATCCACGAT
>CAZOYZ010000943.1:0-1529 GCA_964584045.1 uncultured Prolixibacteraceae bacterium
GTTTCCGCGGAGTAGGCGACGTGCAGCAGATCATTACTGATGGTAAGCTTTCGATTGGCGCGGGAGGAGGTAACTTCCTTGAGGTCTATAATGACCGCTGGACGTCTGCAAAACCATCCACTAAAATACCCAGGGCCATTGAGGGTGATCCTTCCGGGAACAACCGGATTTCTGACCGGATGGTGGAGGATGCAGGATTCCTGCGATTTCAGAATTTTCAGGTAGGTTACCGGTTCAAGGGAGGGCTGCTTCGTAAAATCGGGGCGGAGCACATGCGTTGTTTTCTTTCCGGGTCAAACCTCTTTGTCATGACTCCTTACACGGGACTGGATCCGGAGAACGATACCACCCCCGTTACGTTTACCCTTGGAGTGAATGTAAATTTTTAAATTGAATGAAGATGAAAAAGATAAAAACACGATACCGCTTTCTATTGCTGATCTCGATGACGATCTTTTCGTGTGATCAGGTAACCATTGATCTGGATCCCATTGGGGATACGGAAGCTGGATTTTTCCAGAACGAAACGCAGATGACCCAGGCGGTCATGGGTATTTATCAAAAAATGAACTTTTTCTATGGTTTCCGTGGAGGTGCATGGCTGAGCGGAATATGGCTTCTTCCTGATGATAATTTGACCACCCAGGGAAGCCATCAGTATGAAAACTTCGTGGGTCTGAACGGGAGCAACGGTTCGCTGGGACTCTATTACAAGTATGGATACCAACTGATCGCGAGAGCGAATACGGTCCTTCAAAAAATAGAGGAAAATAAGGACATCGCTTACAAGGTTAAACCTGAACTGATGAACTACCATAAAGGAGAAGCGCTTTTCCTCCGAGCCTGGATGTACTTCCGTTTGTGGAATACGTTCGGGAATGCGGCTCCTTTGGTAGCCGCGAGGATTACCAGCCTGGACGATGCCTATCCTCCAAGCTGTACCGGCACACAAATGGCCGACCAGGCTATCGCCGACCTTCAGGAGGCAGCTACCCTGCTGCCCGAATCCTGGGATGACACAAACAAAGGACGTGTTACCCGGAATTCAGCGCGGGGGCTGGCGGGGAAAATACTGGTTTTTCGCGGCACCATCGCCGGTCAGGCGGCTGACTTTACCGCCGCGCTCACCATGTTTAACAGCATCACCGGCGTTGTATTGATGCCCAACTATGGTGACAACTTCCGGGCCACCCTGGAGAATAACGCCGAATCACTTTTCGAATTTCAGGCCAATGACCAGGGAAGTCAAACGAATCCTTTTTTGAATAACGATGAGTTTTCCGTTGTTGGTGAACTTGGAGCCTACCTGGGGTTTTATTCCTTGGAACCGGACTGGATCGGCTCAAATTTTTATACCGCGACGCAGGCATTCAAAGATGCCCTTGACCCGGGTGATCCGCGAATTTCCTATATGGTGAATCTGAACGCACCTGATCTAAGAAATGTGGTCAAATACATCCGCGATGGCAACCGTGTGGGCAACTGGGCTGTTGGATATAATATTCAGCGGAATAACCTTCGCATTTTGA
>CAZOYZ010000944.1:0-1526 GCA_964584045.1 uncultured Prolixibacteraceae bacterium
GGCGCTTAACTGCCAAAACAGTTTCCCCGGCATTGGTGACACTTTGAGCTGTTCCATCCGGGTAGGCACGGATCACGTAAGTTACAGGTTGCTCAGGATCACTACGTTGATTCTTTTCACGATACGATCGGCCAGTTCCGATGAAGTACCATGTGCAGGACAAGCCGGTCGCTTATTGATTAAATTTTTGTTGACGATCCGGTGATTCGGAAAACGTGATCCAATGGTTGCGCCAATCGGTATGCTTCCTTCCTCAATTCCTCGCAAGCCTTTTCATACTCCTTCTGCCGGGGTTTATCGGTAATGTATTTCTCCAGTTGGCTGTTGAAATACGGATTTTTGTATTTCACCGTAAATACGGAGTCGAGATGCGTTTTGAGTAATGACAGGTTCTCCCTGTGCGGAGATTCTTTGAAATACCTGTTGTACTCAATAAACCTGATCCTTCTTAACGCAGCTTCCATTTGCCACAATTCCGAAAGCATATTCCGCACGTTCAATGCCTGAACGTATTGCGGAATATTTTTATATTCTGCCAGATTAATGCCTTCGCTGAATTGCGTATCGGAAAAGATACCGATATGTTTTCCGTCAATGGTTAGCTCATATGGTCCGGGTTTAAGATCAAGCACCTGTAATAATTCCATATTCAGGTCGTTCATGAACGGCACCAGTTTTAGTCCTTCCTGCTGACTTTCCGAAATAGGAAAAGGCAGTGCATTTTCCCGGACGGAAAATGACACTCCGTTTCTGTGTTTCGTAAAGAATTTTATTTCGCAGTTCAGGCTTTTCTTTGAACTTATCCCAACATTTCTGCCGGCAACAATTTTGGATACATACCGTGGTGCGCCTTCCGATTTCAGAAATTGGTAAGCCATCACCAGATGACCTGCCGAGGCCGGATGTACCCTATCGCGACTGGTAATTGTAAAAAGGGAATCTTTTTTCTGCATTTCTCCATTAATCAGGGTCATTACTGACCAGTAATCAACGGTTGGAAGCTTGTATTTTTCTGCCAACGCACTGATATAATCAGCACATACTTTCAGCGCATCATTCACCCCGAAGTTATTTGGAGTCGGTATCCTGGCTGTTTGATCGTAAATCGACGGCTTTTGCAGAATTACCCGGATGTCTTTAGAAAGAAAAATGGTCACGATCTTTTCCAAATTTGCCTTGTATGTATTGATCGCTCCTTCCCTAAGTTGCAGGGTGTCAGCATTTGAGATTGATTTTGATTGATACAGTGATCTGTTCACATCATTCATCCCCAACATGATCACAGCATGGGTCGGTTGATGCACTAGAATATCATCTTCCATCCGCTTTAACACGCCGCCGGTAACATCTCCGGAAATCCCGCAATTGTAAAAACTTACCGGTTGTCCGGGGAAACGGGTAATATGGTACAACAATACATTGTGATGAAATTCACCATTGTGGGTAATGCTGTTACCCACAAAGCAAACCCTTGATCCTTTTTCAAAAAATAATTCAGAACTGGTCTGCGCAAAACAGATCGTTGA
>CAZOYZ010000945.1:0-1522 GCA_964584045.1 uncultured Prolixibacteraceae bacterium
CGTTATCCATTACTTCCACCATTACGGTATCCTTCATATCATAAAACGACACCTGTACGAAGCCGTTCTTTTTCCCGTATTTGACCGCATTGGCTACCAGATTGGTCATGACTTCCATGATCCGTTTCTTATCTGCCCGTACCATGACGGCCTTGGGCGGACGATCGATCAAAAGCTGAATTTTTCGTTCATTGGCCATCATCAGCTCCATCTCGAACACATCATCTACCAGCTTGATCAGGTCAAAACTCTCCGGACGCAGTTTCAATTCTCCCGACTCCAGTTTAGTGATCGACTCAAGGTCTTCCACAATGGAAATCATCCGGTCAATACTTTTTTCGGTACGCTTCAGATACAACTTATTAATTTTGGGATCGTCGAGCCCGCCTTCCAGCAGCGTAAGAATATAACCCTGAATATTAAAGATCGGCGTTTTCAACTCATGGGACACATTTCCGACAAATTCCTTCCGGTAACGTTCCAGATCCTTTAAGCGGGTAATTTCCTCTGCCTGGTTTTTTGCCCACTCTTCCACATCCTTCCTGACATCGGCTATAATATTCCCGCTTCCTTTGAGTCCTTCCGGATTTCCCTGAACCGGTTTGTCACGAATAACCTTATAGATCGGTTCAATTTTTTCATTGATGTATTTTCGCAGGATAAACACAAATGTCACATACTGGATCACAAAAAAAATGGCGATCAGGAGCAAATTGACATAGAACGGACTACCTGAGAAACTGAGAACAAAAATAAAGATCAGGCTTATAGCCGTAATTATCAAAGCAATATAAAATGCCAGCCTTCGCACGGGATACGTCTTCATTCCATTTGATATTTGGGTGTAAAAGTAAAACAAAAAAAGTGGTTTCCTAAAATGCCTACAGTTAACATTAATTTAACATTTAAACTTCCTCGCCTCCTGATAATAGCGCTTATTTTTGCACACGTAGATAATCTTAAGTAATGGAACAATACTACCTGATCCTTGTCGTAGTTTTGTTTGCTCTGGCCGTTTCAGATCTGGTGGTGGGGGTAAGTAACGACGCCGTTAACTTCCTGAATTCCGCAATCGGATCAAAGGCTGCTTCAAAATGGCTTATTTTCACGGTCGCCGGTATTGGTATTCTGATCGGGGCAACGTTTTCCAGCGGCATGATGGAGGTTGCCCGGAAAGGGATTTTCAATCCCGACATGTTCGTTTTTTCGGAGGTAATGATCATTTTTCTGTCTGTGGTGATTACCGATGTGATCCTGCTCGATCTCTTCAATACCCTCGGGTTGCCAACCTCAACCACGGTTTCGATGGTTTTTGAATTACTTGGCGCTTCGGTTGCGGCGTCAGCAATTAAAATCATACGCTCGGGGAACAGTTTATTCACGCTTCCCGATTTTATTAACACGGAGAAGGCTTTCGCGATCATATCAGGCATATTCCTTTCGGTGGCGATTGCTTTTGTGGTCGGGTCGGTTGCCCAGTATATCGCCAGGATCATTTTTTCATTCCGGATCAGCAAAACTC
>CAZOYZ010000946.1:0-1510 GCA_964584045.1 uncultured Prolixibacteraceae bacterium
GTTTTATGTAAGTTCCAAAAAAAATTATGAACAATATTTAATTATTTTAAAACGGGAAGGTTTTGTGCCAAAAAACCGCTTAAATCTTAAGCGGTTTTTTTAGTTAATAAAAATAATATCAATAAATACGATTATTCAGCGTCACTTTTACGATCAGTTTTATTGTATGTTTATTTCTTCGGCTTCCTTTTGGTCGTTGGCTTTCTCGTCCTCGTTTTTATCATTCTTTATTTCATCAGGCTCTATCCCTTCAACCTCGATGACCACTACCGTATTGGAGTTACCCAAATCAATTCCAACATAAGCAATCTCATTTTTTTCGTTGCCCGCGCCGGCCATCATACCTGCCTGTTCGAGCGAGTTGATGCAGTAACCGATGCCTGCACACAGGTTCGGATCGGAAGGTATGATCACATCCACCACACTCTGATATTCTTTCTTGAAAAGTTCGATCAGTTCAGGGTAAAACGCGCCGCCACCAGCCAGATAAAATTTTGAGGTCTCCAGAAAATCATTATCAGAGAATTTTTTACGCAGTTCGGGCGATATGACTTCATTATAATAGATCTCGAGCGCTTTCGACCGGTATTTCTTCAAATCGATCTTCTGACGGTCAACAATCATTACCCCTCTTTGGAAAGCCTTTTCAAGCTGTTTTTCCGTGAGGAGGTTCAGATAATGCTCTTTTTGCAGCTCTTTTTCCATCAGGTTGACGGCATAGGACAGCCCTTTGGAGCTCACGGTCGTTCTGTTAACGATTCCGCTGGGGGTAGACAGGGCAGCCTCAAAGGTACCGTAACCCATGCTTGCCACGAAAAAGTTGCTTTTTTCCTGGATATTCCCATTCCTGATTGTTTTTATACATCCATCAATCTCGGTCATGATGGAAACTTGTTCGACAGTTACATTAACATTTTCGACCGCTTGTCCTCCGAATGTTTTTGTATCTACAGCAATCTGATGTCTTCTTTTTAAGAAATCGACCGCGTCCTTTTTGTATGACTGATAGGTGGTGAACGGAAATCCGGTCGTGACATGGAAACGGAAATACCGGCCCTGCGTGGCCAATACCAAACTAACAAGTGACAAGATGCGGTAATCCAAAGCCTTGGCTGAGCTGTTAATGAATTTGTGGGGAGAAGTACCTTCCGTCAAAGCCAGATTACCGACAATGTAACTCTTGCCATCCACTTCAGTAATTTTCATCCCATCCAAAAATGAGGCAGCCACGTTTGAAAGTTCAATATTGCTTTCTTCGAAGACACTTGTAAAGTTGTAAATCTTTTTCATACGTTTATTATTTTTTCAATTTATTCAATTACAGTTTGCGTGTCACAAGCCATTGCTTTTAACCGAATTAAAACGGTATGGAACTCGTCAAATAACATCTGATTGGGCGAAAGCTGCGGCTTTTGTGACTTGTTTCATAGGTAATTATGTGATGAATTTGTTTGCACTGGTTAAAGGTTTTTAAATAAGAATGAATCGGACGATGCCTGGGATGAGTTTT
>CAZOYZ010000947.1:0-1503 GCA_964584045.1 uncultured Prolixibacteraceae bacterium
GAGTGACGAATATAAACCATTTCAAACTAACGTACAATATTTATAAAAATGAGTTGAACTAAACCCCGCTGATGCGGGGCAGCTTTACATCATGCAAAAAAAGCGTAACTTCCTTTCTCATTTTAAATTCTTTAATCATGCAAAAAAAGTATCCATGAGTTGATGGAGCGCGAGATGCGTATCCGCAACTACAGTGAAAGGACTATCCGTAGTTACATTTGCTCGGTGGGGCAGGTATCCCGCTATTTTGATCTGCCACCTGGGCGGATAAGCCTGGACCAATTCAAGACTTACCTTGATTTTTTAATTACCCATGAACATTGCTCTGTCAGCCGGATTAACCAGAACCTCAGCGCCTGGAAGATATTGCAACTGGATATCTTGAAGCGTAAGTGGGAAAGCATTCGTATCGGTCGTCCCCGGAAGGAAAAGAAACTGCCGGTAGTACTTTCCCAGGATGAGGCCAGGGCGCTTATCCAATCCCCACGCAGTTATAAACACCGGGTTTTACTGACTCTGGCATACGCCACGGGGATGCGCCGCAATGAACTGTTGCACATCCGGCTCAAAGACATTGACCGGCAGCGCAGTGTCATCAAAATCACCGGGAAGGGGAATAAGCAACGTGAACTTCCTGTACCGGACGGGCTTTTCAAATCCCTGGAGAAGTATTACCGGATGTGGCGCCCGTCAGTTTATCTTTTTGAAGGTCCTGTCCCAGGCAAAGCCTATTCGGCCTCCAGTATGCAGAAAATCATAAAAAACAATGCCATTAAGGTTGGCATTAAAAAGAACATCTCTCCCCATGTGCTGAGACATTCGTTTTCCACCCACATGCTCGAACGGGGCGTCAACCTCAAACGGCTGCAACTGCTGCTGGGTCATAATTCCCTGAAGACAACGTCCATTTACCTTCACCTGGCTGATTTGGAAAAAGCCCAAATGCCTGATTTAACCTCCGAAGAACAGGGCCATGGAACATGCAGAGAATAAACAGCATCGCTACGAGTTGGGAGATATCCTCAGGGAATATGGTACCGCATTTTTATCGGGTCATACGCTCTGCCCGGTACAGATGAAAGCCATGCAGGACATTATGGCCTGCCGGACCGCTCAGATGAAGGGACACCTGGTGCAATGTGACCGGTGTGGCTACCGGGAGCAATCCTATAACTCGTGCCGCAACCGGCACTGCAACAAATGCCAGTTCATTCGCCAGGCGATATGGGCCGATTTATTGAAAGGGAGGCTTTTGCCCGGGAAATACTTTCACCTGGTATTTACCGTTCCGGATAGCCTGAACCCGTTGTTTTACCTGAACCAGCAAATCTGTTACAGCCTTCTTTTCAAGATGGCCTGGTCTGCATTAAGCGACCTGTGCGCCAACCCCCGGTTCCTGGGGGCACAGACCGGGGCAGTGGCCGTGCTTCATACCTGGTCTTCCACGCTGGTTTATCATCCGCATGTCCACATGTTGGTCCCGTCCGGGGGTTTGTCTGAAGA